>NZ_JBHWZP010000012.1:0-65732 GCF_042728395.1 Streptomyces sp. NPDC060205 | reverse complement strand
GGGATATGCAGCGCTAGCGCGCTGCATAGAAAACGGCTCCGCTGACGCTCCGCCAAATTCCCGCGCAAGCGCGGAAATTGAATTCCGTAAACGGAATTCAGAAGAAAATGCAATTCCCGCAAGCGGGAATTGCGGGCACCCGCGCAAGCGCGGTCACCTTTCGCTGGCTACAAGGGTCGGTGCATCACCTGCGGCACGGTGTAGCTGCTGGGATTTCAGGACAGTACCTCAGGGGTGACGGACCGTCCGGCTTGAGCAAGCCTGCCCTGAAGCAGTGACGGGCTCCGCTACGCTCCATCCGAACCCCCTTCCTGAACTCCCCCACTTCGTGCGCTCATGCCCGATGACACGCCGTCAGCGTCCACTCAACCGGCTGTCACGGGGCAGCAAGTGTCGGTGCATCATATCGACGCGCGAGCCTAATGCGCGCAGGATGCATCCTGGTCTGCGCTGTGTAGTAACTGGACATAGCGCGCACCACCCCTTAGCTCGAATGGCAGCCACCTGCAGAATTTGGAATTACTGAGATGGATTCCTTAGCCACAGAGCAGAACCCACGAATAGAGAATGTCTGAATTCTAGTTACGGAGCATCGGAGCAAAGCGACGGAACCCGCCACCGAGCCCAGCCCCGCCCGATTTAGTTTGTCCGTCGCTCCCGATCGTTGGAAGTGCGCACCTCCGCATAGGAATTGAGTATCTATCAAATAGATGTCCAATTCTCGTCTGTCGTTCAATGGCGACTCTTCCGCGCCCGGCATAGCTCACCGGCCCAGCGCGGCGGCGGAGCCGACGCGCGGCAGGACACCAGCCGCGCCCGATCCCCGATGCCGCTGCGCCGACCACGCCCGCCCCCGCCCCTTCTCTTTTCACACGGGCAGGGAGTAGCGGCAGCAGAGGGGATGTCAGCAGGCGTACCACGCCTGATTGCCGAGGTGACCTGCGATGACGCCAAGGCCCGGAATCGGGCTGCGCAACATCTAGCGCAACCTGTTACCGCAACACCCTGGAGCAACACCTAGCGCAACTCGCAGCGCAACAGGGGTTCCACCCGAGCACATTACACACTATTATTTGGAGTCCTGAGGGAGGCGACCCTCAGAACCGCGAGGGACCAACGAAGGGGAAGACGTGGAACTTACGATCACTGACGGGATCGTTCGCGGAGTGCGCGGCGCAGACGCGCCCATGACCCCGCTTGCAGTTCAAGCCCGCACGATTGCCAACTTTCTGCCGCTGTTGTGCACGCGATCAGGGGTGAAAATCGTGCACAACACCGACCGGAATTACACAGGAATTAGGTTCGAGACCAAGGCCGTCGGTCCGGTCGTGCTGGAAATGCCGACGAGCGAGGAGCCTTACCGCCTGGTTCAGGAATTTATCGACCCGGACAAGTTGGGTCGCATGGAGGTTGAGTTACGGCGATTTCCTCAGATTTACAAGCCCCACGGAATCGCGCACCTCACTGCTGAATTCCTCCGGTCGAACGGATTCCTGAAGTGATCCGCAAGGGGGCGCCCCGGTTGGGGTGCCCCCTTGCACCCCACATCAAAGAAAGGTAAGGGACCGTGGAGAACACGCGGATTGCACAGCAGGCCCCGGAAGCCGGGGCCCCGCTCACGGATGCCGAGAAGGAGCAGGCCCGTTACGCACTGCGGGAAATGGTGCGCAGTGAGAGGGACTCTGGCGCTCTGAGGGTGCCCCCCGAACAGTTGGACGTCGTCCGGTCGTTCTTCGAACTGGGTTGGGCCATGGGTGTGCGCAGCGGCCACACCGGCCCCTCCATGGCCGATGTTCCGGTTGACCGCGCGACGGTTGACCGCGCTTTCGCGGAACTGCTGCTCTCTAGGCGGGTGGCAAATCAGCTTGCGCTCTCCGTACCTCGGGTTCTTGACCCGCAGGACGCCGGACCGGTCCTGTGGCAGAAGATCAGGTATCACGGGACCCTGACACGGCGTCACGGCGTCTACTGGGTGCGGGCGATCAAGGCGGAGGCCGGGCCGGTCGGAGCGGCTCCCAGTGTCCGCTACGACCTGTGCGAGGTGATCGACGGGATGACGGTTCTCGCCATCACGGACGTCCGGCCGCAGAGCCTGACACCGCTCTCCGAATTCCGTGCGCCACTGGACTAAGTGTGCAGGTCAGGGGTAGGTTTACCTACCCTTAAAACACACTATTATTGGCTTTGTTCGGGGGTGGTGGCCCCACCCCCGACCCCGCAGAAACCAACGTCGAAGGGGAAGCGAGAAGTGACAGAGCAGGAAGTACCGCAGATGCTGCCGGAGGTACAGAAGTACTTCCAGAGCATTGAAACGGCCACCAAGGCTCGGGACGCGGCCGAGGGTTCGGCAGCCAAGGCCTACCCGGAGCGGACCAGCTACGGCGAGACTGGTCGACGCCAGCGCGCCGCCTACAGCGAGGAACGCGATAAGGCCTACGACGCGTTTACGGACGCCCGTACGGCAGCTTGGGACGCACTCAGGTCGTCCGGTGACCCGCTGGTCAAGTGGATCGCTGAGAACTGCGTTGAATACCCCGAACAGGCTCAGCGCATCCTCGCCGCTCTTCCGGCCACGATCGACGAAATCGATGATCTGGCGGACACGAACGACTGGTGCAGCGTCTGGGACGACTTCAGGCGGCGGGCGACGGATGCCGGAGTCGTGCCCCCCGCAAATCCCCCAAGCCCCGCCAGGAAGGCGCTCTTCGAGCGGATCGACGAGGAAGGGTGCTGCCGCATGGGTTGGAGGGCGAAGCGGCGCATCGGCATAGCCCTAGACGCCCTGATCCAGGAATCCCTGACGGCTGCGGCCAGCTCCACGGAGGCAAACGCCGGAGAGGTCCCGGCCTGACCGAGACGGGCCACAACCCGCCGAAGCCTGAGTAGCGGCAACACCGAGCCGCCGCGCCCTGTTTCCCACCTCGACAGGGCGCGGCCCCGGGCAGGCCCACTAGCCAACAGCTTGCCCCTTCCCCGGCTCCGCCCTCCTCGCAGATAGGTGCGGGGCGGCGAGACTCACGTCAAACAGCCGAGCAGCGGGCTGATGTGACCGCGGCCGAGAGCTCAGCAGCAAGAGCGCGACGTCCAGGGGCCGGCGCTCACCGCCCCTGCCCAGCCTGCGCCGGCGGCCAAGTCCACCGCCCCGGAGGGCGGCGGTGTCGACGTACGAAAACAGCCAGTTCAGAGGGGGGTTCACTTACTCCTAGTAAACACTATTATTGATGTTGTTCGGGGGTGGTGGCCCCTCCCCCGACCCCGCAGAAACCAACACCGAAGGGGAACCGTGACTATCACCGACGTGAACACCGCGTTCGCGGGCGAGAAGGCCGCACAGATCGAAGCCGTCCGCGAACAAGAGCGCTCCTTGCAGGCCCGTGTCGACCGGGGCGAGGTCCGCATGATCGGCACCGACCGCTACGAGGTCCTCACCGGCTGGGACCGTGGCGAGACGTTCACCGTCTCCCGCAACACCGAGGGACAGATCGAGCAGATCATCGCAAATCACGGGCTCGAAGAGCGGACGGATGGCTCCATCACCCTGTATACGTCCTCCCCGGCCTGGCACGGCCTGGGCCAGATCATCCCCGGCGGCACCACGGACATCGACGAGGTGCTGCGTCTGTCCGGGCTCGACTTCGAGGTCACCACGGTGCCCGCACTGTACGAGTGGCAGGGTGAGACGCGCGAACACGCCGACCAACAGCACACCGTCCGCACCGACACCGGCGCCGCCCTCGGTGCAGTCGGCTCCCGGTACACGCCCATTCAGAACCGGGCGGGGTTCGTGTTCCTTCAGGAACTGGTGAGCCGCTATGACGTGGTGTGGGAGTCCGCCGGACTCCTTCGCGGTGGGAAGCGCGTGTTCATCTCCATACGCCTCCCGGAGACGGTCACCGTGGACGCGCACGGCATCGACGACATCGTGGTCCCGTACATCGCCGTCATGAACGACCACTCCGGCAACGGCCAGTTCCAGTGCGTCGTCACCCCGTGGCGTCCTGTCTGCGCCAACACCGAACGGTTCGCCGTTCGTGACGCAGTCACCCGCTGGGCCGTCCGGCACACCGCCGGAGCCACCAGCCAGATCAAGGAAGCCCGCCGCACCTTGGGCCTGTCCTCCCAGTACTTCGAGCAATTCGCCGCCGAAGAGACCGCGCTCGCCCGCACCGACATAGCCATCGCCGACTTCCACCAGGCGATCGCCGACCTGTGGCCCCTCGATGACGACGCGTCCAGCCGTAAGCGCACCAACCACGCCGCCCGGTTGGACACCCTCAACGACGTGTTCCGCACCGAGAGCGCACGAGTCGGACGCACCGCCTACGCCGCCGAACGCGCCATCACCGGCTACCTCGACCACCTCACCCCCCGACGCCCCCCGAAGTCCATGACCGAGGAAATTGCACGCGCCACGGCCGTACTCGAAGGCGCCGACGACGAGATCAAGAGCAAGGCACACCGGCGCCTGCTCCAACTCCACACCCGCTGAGCCCCGAGACCGGCGGCCTCAGCTGACAGACCCCCGTGCGGGCTGGGAACTTCCCCGTCCCGCCCAGCCCGCACGGGCCAACCTCCCCCAGTAGCGCGGAGCACGCCCACCCCGTCCCCTGCCGCATAACGCAGCGCGACGCGTTGACGGAGCCGACCGCGCGCCACAAAACATCTGCGCCCAGGGGCGGTGCGGCTGGCCTCCGGCTCCCACCGCTCCGCCCCGCCCTACGAGGAGTTCTCATGTCTGCACGCCCGGAGCTCGCCCACCCCGGTGACGCCGCCATCGCGGCCGCCATGAGTCGCACGCTCACCGCCCTATCCGCCGTGTTCCAGACACTCGGAGACGGAGAACACACGCTGAACCTCGTAGCCCAGCGAACCGACCACGCATTCGTCACAGGACGAACCGATCTTTCCATCAGCATGGAGCCGCTCCACCTGGCCGTGCTGGACGAAGAAGAGTTCTGCGCCCTGCGCATGCTGCTGGTATTCGCGCTGGAGGGCAGCACGATGCGCAGCGCAGTCCTGATTGCCACCACGGCCGCCGAGCCCAACCCCCACGCGTGCGGCTGGTCCATCCGGGACGGGTGGCTTCACCCCATGAACACGGCCGCGCTCCAGGAGGCCGTCGTTCCGTGCCCCGACGTCGCCGCCATCGAGCGCGAGGTCTACCGCGCCCCCGTTCTCCTCCAGCTCCCCGACTCCGACTTGGAGGACCCGCATGCGTGAGCCGGAGCTTCCACGGCCCGACGACGCCGCCACGGCGTCCGCCATGGGCCGCGCCCTGCACACGCTGAGCGCGTTGTTCCCGGCCCTCGGCGAGGGACCCACGAGCTCAGCATCACGGCCGAGCGTACGGACGGCATGGAGGTGAGCGCCGACCTGTACGTGTCCGTCGAGCCGGGCTCGGTGCGCGTGGATCACTCCGCTGAGGAGTACGTGCAGTTCTTCGTGCTGCGGACGTTCGCGCTGGAGGAGAGCACGGCACGTGACGTCGTCCTGGCCGCCACGACCGTCGACGCTGGCATACGCGCGTGCGGGTGGGACGTGCGCGCCGGGTGGCTGCACCCCATCGACCCGGCCGAACTCCAGAAGGCCGTCACGTCCTCCCCCGCAGACGACGCCGCGCCGTACGTGGTCTGTCACGCCCTCGAACTGCACCGCCCCGACAAGGCCGCTGAGGAGCGCTCATGAGCGAGAAGCCCGCCATCACACCAGGCGGCTACTGCGCCAACACCACGCCGGTACCCGGCACCACCGAGCAGGTCAACGGTCACGCACTCGGCGGGAAGTTCTTCAAGATGCACGGCCGCCGCTACGCGGACTGTCCCTGTAGCCGCCGTCCCAGCCTGACCGACCGGGGCAAGCTCCGCCGACACAAGCCGCCGGAGGAGTAGCCCTCTCAGACGCCGTCCACGCCCCTCCCCGGTACGGGGGCGTGGACGGCCGCCCTGGGCAGCGCGCCACTGGCCGACTGCCGCCCCGCGCCCGCACCCTCCCCCTTCGGCGAGCGCGGGGCGGCAGGCCCCAGCCCACCTAGTCGAGCCCCGAGGAGTCGCAGCCCATGACCAGCCCGAGCCTGACCATCGACACGCCCGCCGGCCCCGTGCATGCCACCGCAGGCCGCGACGCCGACGCCGTCGTGTTCGAGTTGGGCGGAGCAATGCGCGGCAGCGTGCATGTCACCGGTACCACCGACCCCCACCGCTGGGACCAGTTCACCGCCGTACGCGCCTGTCTCGGCCCCGTGAACGCCTTCAAGACCACCGCCCCCGACGAGGACCTCCCGCGACTCGCCAGAGGCCGCACCGGCTACCGCGGCAGCCTGATCCTCTACCGCGGCAGCCTTGACCGCCCCGAGGTCTCGGTAAACCCGCTGTCTTCCGCCGCCGATCACCCGCCGTCGGAGAAGATGGCCGCGGTGCTCACCGCCGTCCTGCGCGGGTGCGCCGAGCACGTCACACAGCGCGCCGACCTGCCCGCAATCCTAGAGGCCTCCCGGCAGCGCGACACCCCTGGCCTGCTGCGCTTCCTCACCTGGTCCGCCTCCTACCACCAGGCCGAAGCCGTCCGCCTGGAGCGCGAAGCCCGTGCAGCGCTCCCCGCGCAGAAGGCCGCCGAAGCTGCCTGGAGGACCGCCGCACGGTGGCTCGCCCTCTCCCCGCACCCGGTCCTGCTGCTGATGCTGGCCGACTGCCCCGACTCACTGACCCGCAAGATCAGGGGGTTGCAGTGGTGGGCCCCCTACTGCGTCGACGCAGCCGCTGAAGAACGTGAGCGCGCCCGCCGCGCTCAGGTGGAGGCCGCCTCCCTGCGTGCCCAGCAGCGCAGGCGCCCGCGCGGCAGCCGCCCGTCCCTGGGCAACGCCCCCTGACAGCCTGAGAACGGTGCAGGTCAGGGGCGGGTTCACGCCATCCCGCTAAACACTATTATTAGCAGAGAGAGCCGCAGGGGCCGCCCGGCCCCCTTCAGGGCGTGAGGAGCCCTGCGCCGAGCACACCCGCCCGCCATCCAAAGGAGTGAACAGAGCGCCATGACACGTGAGTTGACCACGCAGGAGCAGTTCGACGCCTTCGCCGACGAAGTGGCGCGGGAGCTGGGTACGCACTGCCGGACAGTCGAACTCATCGACTACGACGGCGGTTTGGGACGGCTCATCATCACCGGCGACGGCCGCGCCCTGCGCCTGTGCCAGCCCGACGACCGCCACCCCGACAGCCTCAAGATCCACGCTGCGTTGCCGGACGGGAACAAGATGATCGCACCGTCGATCGGGGTCACGGCCCGCACCGCCCGCCACGTGGCACGCGAGATCACCCGGCGGCTGTATCCGCTGCACACGGAGGCCGCCCGGCAGGCCGCCGAACTCGCCGCGAAACAGGAGGCGGAGGAGAGCGACCGAACGGCCTTCGCCCGGTCGTCGGGCCTGCTGGCCCGCATCCTCGACACGGCCCGACCGGGCCACCGGCGCCTCGTCTGCAGCGTCTCGGCGGCACCCGAAACCCTGGTCGCCGTCCTTCGCGCGGACTCGGATCCGGACGGCGCGAGCCAGCTCGACGAGGCCGAAGCCGTCGAGTTCACCACGATCCTCGCCCTCGGTCTGGCGAGCGGGAGCCCCGGCGGACTCGTCATACGGACCGCCGCGCCGAGCTCCCCGGATCAGGTATACGGCTGGCGACTGCGCACGGGAGACTTCGAACCCCTTACCGCGGGCGAGATATTCGACGCCTACTGCACGAACGCCGATTCCGGCGACCTCGTTCCCCCGGAATCGGACGTCGACTACTGCGTGCCTCCGGACCTCGGGCCGGACGCCACGCCGTCGACCCACCGGCGCTGAAAGGCCCCCTGGAGCTCCGTAGACCAGCAGCTCAGAGAGGGGTTCACGCAAACTCAATGCACACTATTACAGGAAGTGAGCCCGGGTCGTCGCCGCTCCGGCATCCCGCCCGCCAGGGCGACGGCCCGCCCTCTTCCCCACGCCCAGCTCCAGGAGTTGCCATGCTTCGAACGCTGCGCCGCGCCCTGCGACCGACACGTCTCCGCATTCCCGCCCTCCGGTTCGCCGCCGGGATCGCGGAACTGCCCCCCACCGCGCGCGAAGCACTCGGCACCGACGTCACGGCCGGGGAAGCCATCGCCTACAACCGCGTCCGTGTCGCCACCGCGACCGCCGTCTCCCTCTACCGCAGCGGATACACGCTACCGATGACCGACGACGACCTGGACGACGCGGTGCGCGCCCTGGACTTCCCCTACTCGGTCCCGAGCGCGGAGACCCACGCGTCCATCCGTGCCGCGCTCGCCGTCCTGGAAGCCGACTACACCGTCACCCTCACCTGCTGACCAGCCGCACGCTCCGACCGTGGGCCGCCCCGGCCAGTGCGGCCCACACGGAAGGAGCCCAGTGTTCCTCGTCGTACCCGACCCCGCTCACGGACTCGTTGCCGCTCCGCAGTCCTCCGAGGACCTCACACCCGCCACCGAACAGTCCCTTGCCGCCCAGGGGTTCACCTGGAACGACGAAATCGAGGCGTACACCCGCCAGGCCGGCTACGACCCCGCGGCCGTGGACGGCACCGCCCGCATGCTGCGCGATCTGGGCCACTACGTCTTCTCCGCCTACAGGCCACTGCCCAGGAGGTGACCCCCGCCCGGCCAGCCTCCGCCGCCACATCCCACCCTTGCGCAGATGGAGTTCCGCCATGCCCCGCCGCGGCGGCCCGTCCGGTACGCCGCCGTGGAGCACGACGGACGCCACCAGGTCGTGGACCAACTCCACGGGTACGAGCTCAGCAGTTACGCCACCGCCACGGCCGCCGAGGACGCGGTGCACGAGCTGACTGCCAGCCCGACGGCCGCGATCGAGGCCGTCGAGGAGTTCGACGCCGCCCAGACGGGCCCGGCCGCCACCGAGCGTCGGATCCTGCGCCGGTACGGATACGACTTCAGCCTGCGCCAGGACGAACTGATGGCCCTGCGCGGGGAGTTCAGCCCTGACCGGCTGGAGACTCTGATTTCCGGTGGACATCTGGCCATGGCGTTCAGCCCGGCCGGTCTGCCGTACTACACCACGCCCGAGCGGTACGCACAGCTGTCGCCCCGCTGGATTCGGGACGGCGACGAGTCGTTGCCGGCCGCAGACGTCGCACGCCTCGAACGCCCGCGCCCCGCAATTGAGTTGCTGCCCGCGCGCAAGCGCTACGCCCCGTGCGAACTGCACGGGGTCACGCTGTGGCGGTGCCTGTTCTGCGGGCCGCGCGAGCACTTCGAGTGTCAGCGGGGCGAGTGCGCCGCCAACCGCGTCACGGCCTACTGCGAGCGCTGCGTACGCATGGACCCTGGGCGCACCTTCCCGCTGCCGCCCGGCCGAGAGCACGACTGGCCGTAAAGCGGCAGGTCAGAGGTGGGTTCACATCCCCCCAAAAGACACTATTATTGCTTTTGTTGGTTCTGCGGAACGCCCCGTACGGCGGGGCCGCTGCCCCGCCGTACGGACCCCCTCACTGCCACACCACGGAAGGACACCGCCAATGAAACACCAGGAACTGGCCGCGCTGCTGGCCGAGCCGACCACACCCCTTATGCGTGCCGCGCTCCGCGGTCTTCCACCCAAGACCCTGGAGACCCTGGCCACCGTCGCCGACCAGGCCGCAGAACAGGGATGGCGGCAGGTGATCGTCGACCGGGTCCGGGTCTGCGCCGACGAGCAGCCGGGAGACGCACCGCAGGCCGTGGCCGCGTACTTCACAACGACGGAGCAGCAAACGGACAGCGGGACGCCCGTCTGCTGGAGCCCGTTCATCGCGGCGCTCGCGCCCACTGAGGAGATGCCGGACCTCAGGCACACCGAGACCACGGCGATCATGGTGCCGGTCGGCGAAGCGGCGAGGACCGAGGAGGACTTCGCGGACCCGGAGCTGACCGAAGCGCTCCAGCGGCTCGCGGCACTTGACCCTCCCCAGCACGACGACGTCCTGCATGTCCATCTGCCAACCTCCCGCGTCACCCGCGTGAAGCCCTGACCGCCCATGCGGACGGGCGCCCCGCTGAAGGGGCGCCCGTACGGAGGCACACCGTGCCCGTTCCGAACCTCTGCCACGCCTGCCACGTGGACCGCTACCAGCCAGAGAGCCCGGGCGCTTACCGGTGCTGCTCCTGCGACAAGCGGGCCCTGGAGTGGACGCTCACCATCCAGAGGGACGAAGGGCTCGTCGCGCTCGTGGGCGTCCTCCAGGCCCTCACCGACCGGCGCTGCCATGCCCCGCACCTGGGAGCCAGCCTGAGCCTCGCGATCCGGGCCATTCGACGCCGCGATCCGGGCCGCCCACGCACACAGCTCACACCCGTCCGTCCACGCCGGCCCCGTACCGCCCGCGCTCCGAACCGGCCTCCGGGCCAAGAAGGTTGAATCATGTCCGTGTCCCACGCCGTCTACGCCGTCTACGCCGTCTACGCCGTCTACGGCGTCGTGGTCGCGCCGCTCCAGGAGCAGGCAGCGCTGGAAGAGTCGCTGGACACCCAGGCCCACCGCCCTGCCAGCGGGAACCTTGCCGACGTGCGCGTGCAGTTGTTCACGGTCGGCGACGCCGAGCACACCATCCTCGGAACGGGCTATGAGCAGCTCGGGCCCGACACGTACCGGGCAGTGCCGCCCCTCCCGGTCAGCGCCGCGTGGGACAACGCCTTGCTCGGGCACGTGAGAGACCTGGGACTCATGGTCCGGTCCGGTCCATGCTGGCTGGTCGTGCACGACCTGAGCTGAGGCCGCGAGCCGTCGGCTGCGCTCCACCGCGCCCAGCACCACAGACCTCCAGCAGAGCCGCATTTATGCAGGTCAGATGGTATCTAGCCCCCACATTAAAACACTATTATTCGATATAAGCGGCGATACCCCACCGCTTCAATTCGCCGCACAGGCACGTAGAAGGAGAGCCCCATGGCAACCGCCGTCTCGACCCCGCCCACCGAACCCGCGACGCCTGAGGAGGGAGCCACGCCGCAAATCGTCCTGCTCGATCCGGCGCAGGTGGTGCGTGACGAGCAGAACGCCCGCGAAACCGGTACCGAACCGGACGAGGAACTGATCGCCTCCGTCAAGGAGATCGGTGTCGAGGAGACCATCAGTGTCCGGCCCCGGCCCGACGGCACCTACGGCGCGTTCAAGGGCTGGCGGCGCGCGCAGGCGCAGCAGATCGCCAATGCCACCGCCGACCAGGACGGCCGCCCGGTCCGCAGGATCAAGGCGCACGTCCGGGAAGACCTGGTCGGCCGCGACGGCTGGACCCGGTTCCTGTCTCTGGTGGAGAACAAGCACCGTGAAGGGATGAGCGAGCGCGACATCCTGAAGTCGCAGGAGCTGTCCCTGATCGACATGAGCGACGTCGAGCGACGCCAGGCCACCAAGGCCCTCGGCGTCAGCCGCAATGCCGCCAAGCAGGCCAAGGCAGCGCAGAAGCTCGACGACGCCACCCTTCGCCGGGCAACCGCCGGAGGCATGGACCTGGAGCAGACCGCCCAGCTCGCCGAAGTCGAGCACGTGCCCGGCGCGGAACGCCGTCTGCTGCAAGCACTGAAGCGCGACCACGAGGAGGGCAACGGCGGGCGCGGCCACTGGGACCAGGAGATGGCGCTGCTCAAGGCCGAGCAGGACGACATGGCGGCCCGGACCAAGGCCGAGGAAGACCTCAAGACGGCGGAGATCCCGTTGCTGCGGCAGCCGGGGTGGGGTCAGAAGGACCCGTCCAAGCCGCTGGCCGAGCTGACCACCAGGCTGGGCAATCCGCTCACCGAGGACAACCACAGGAACTGCCCCGGCCACAGTGCCCGGCTCGACGACGAGCACCAGCCCGTGTGGCACTGCTCCGACCCGGCCGCGCACGGCCACAAGGTTCGCCCGCAACCGAAGAAGCCCAGGACGCAGGAGGACGAGGCCAGGGCGGAGGAGCGCCGCAAGGTCATCGCCTGTAACCGGGCCTGGAAAGCCGCCGCCGGTCCCCGACAGGACTTCGTCGCCCGCCTGGTGCGCCAGAAGACCCTGCCGGACGCGGCCCGCGTCTTCGCACAGGAGGTCGTGCTCACCCTCCCGTACTTCTACAGCTCCTGGACCGACAAGCACGAGTCCAAGACCGTCGCCCGCTTCCTGGGCATCAAGGAACCCGAGCACGCGGACCTGGCGGAGACAGCGGCGCAGCTGCCCAAGGCACGCGTCGTCAACGCGCTGTTCGCGCACGTCGCCTCTGCCTGCGAGTACGACATCCGCGAGCCCAAGACGTGGTCGAACCTCACGGCGCGGCAGGCCCGCTACCTGCTGCTCCTCGAAGCGCTCGGCCAGAACGACAACGGCAGCTACCGGCTGTCCGAGGTCGAGGACCAGGCGGTCGCCCGCCACCGGCCCGACACCGCCGCCTGACCGAACCTCCCCGCAAGCCCCCGGCCGGGCACGCCCGTGCCCGGCCGGTTCCTCCACCCCCGCGTCACAGATAGGCGAACCAGCATGACCGTCACCATGGACGAGGTCCTTGACTTCATCGGCAACCTGCCGGATGCGATCCAGGTCGCGAAGGTCCAGGAGGCCTCCGCGCAGCAGCTCCGCGCGATCGACAAGGAAGCCTTCACGGGCATCGTGGCCGGACGCCGGGCCCGCATCAACGACTCCCTGCGCCCGGCCCTGCTGCGCGGCCTCACCGGCACCGTGCAGGAGCGCAATCGCACCGGCAGCCGCGCGGGCTTCCTGCTGGACGAGGAGTCCACCCGCATCCTGCGCCGCGACCCGCGCAACACTAAGTACCGCATCCCCGAGGACACCAAGCGCTTCCGCACCCGGGCAGCGGCATCCCCGTCCCCTGCCTGGAGGTGATCGAGGACGGCTGACCGGGCCTGACGGTGCCGCTCCGGCTGAACGAGCGCCTGCGGACGGGGCCGCCCCGTCGGGCCACCCCGCCCGCAGGCCGCCAACTTCCTCCCTCTTCCGAGGCCTTTTCCTGGCCACGGCCCTCACGAAAGCAACGTTTCACCGCCATGTCCGCGCCAGCACAAGCCCCCCGGGAAGGACAGCAGGCCCTGGTGCTGGTCATCAGCGACAGCCCCGACGACGATCCGGTCGGTCTGCGGACGAGCCCGGTCCCCCGCATGCATCTGCCGTCGCCGTCGTTCAGCGCCGAGGAGTACCACCGTGCTCCGCTCGTGCTCCTGGACGACCGCAGCTACAGCGACTTCACGCTCCGCCACGTGCCGCCCCGGCCGGGACTGATCGTCGTCCTGGTCGCCCCCGACGACGGCACCATCTATCCCCGGGCCGCCGCCATCGGCGCCGAGGCCGTGATCCGGGCCGGAGACAACCTCAACTGGCTGCATCTGCGCCTGCACGCCGCCACCGACTGCCGCTACGCGCACTGGGAAGCGCTCCTGGCCGGCGGCCCCGCCGACCCTCCCCCACCGGCCATCAGCTGACGCCCGGCCTCCGAGCCCTGTGGCGTCCGCCTCACGCCCACCGCGATCCGAAGGAACTGCTCATGCACGCGATCCCCCAACGCTGTGCCCACCGGCCACTGGCGGGCGGCCTGGTGGTGCCGTACGTGACCCTGGTCCACGACGGCCATGCGGCCTTCGGTGTCCTCGACGCCGACAAGACCGTGCGCGCCTTCCGGCGACGCCTGTGCCAGATCTGCGCACACCCGCTGGACGAACGGGGCTATCTGCTCGTCCGCCCCGCCGACGTCGTCAAGAGCTGCTCCCCGGAACCGGCGCTGCACCCCGAGTGCCTGCCGTACACGGCCGAGCACTGCCCGATGCTGAACGGCAGTGCCACGCACTACCGCCGCAGCCCGGTCCTGGCCAGTCACCCCGCCGGCCGGCCCTGCACCGATCCGTCCTGCCCCTGCCCGCCCAGCACCCCAGACGAGGGTCACTCCGCGCGCAGCGGCAGCCGCGCCGACCGGTACGAGGCCTGGATGATCCACACGCACAACTACCAGCTGGTCTCGCTGCCCGAGCGGCCCGATGCGCCCTCCGGCATCAGGCTCGACGTGCCCGTCCTGCGTAAACGCGTGCTGCGCACCGCGACCCTCACCCCCGACCAGCAACACCTGATGGACCTCTGGAACGCCCTGATGGACGGGACCTGACCGTCCCGAACCGCACGGAAGGAAACCGCCATGCTGATCAAACCGGACCCGGCCACGCCCGCAGGCGAGGCCATCATCGACCTGGCCGACCTGATGGACGGCCTCCAGGAGCGCACCGGCGAATGGCCGGGAGCGGACACCCTCGACATCGTCGGAGGGTGGCTGAGCCGCTTCACCTTCGCCGTCCCCGGGAACTTCACCACGAAGACAGCCGGCCGGGCGTGGGTTCTGCGCCAGTGGGACCGGCACACCGATGAGGTGACCCTCTGGTCCGATGAGGCCTCCGCGCTGGCTTCACTCGCGCAGGAGGTACGCAGTTCCTGGGACGACGTGGGCGGCACAGACGGTGTCCCCTACCGGCCTCCCGCCGACGACCAGGCGGTCGTAGACCTCTACTACGGCTCGGACAAGAGCCGCGGGGACGCGGGCTACACGCTGTACCCCGCCGACATCTCCCGCCACGTGCGCGCGCCCCTCAGTCTCAGCCTCTTGGACGCCGAGGCCTGCGCGGAGGCGAACAGTGCGGCGGTCTTCCACTCGATGGCGGGCCCCGACGACGAAGGACTCCCGTGCATCGAGATCGCGGGCATCCTCGTGTTCGTTTACCTCGATCCTGACCGCGAGGGGGTCCGGGTATCCGTTCACCTGGACACCACCGACGAGCAGTTGGTCCGGGCCGACGGCACAGTCCCGATGCAGGTGGAGGTCGAGACCGCCACGGTGTTCGACAACCTCACCCCACCGCCAGCCCTGAAGGCGCCGACCGGATGGAAGGCCTGGCTCCGCCAGAGTGGCCGCCGTGCCGCGCTCTCCGGCAGCGGGGAGTCGCGACAGGGGGTTGACCATCCATCAAGAAACACTAGTATTTGAATTAGGAAGTGTTTGCATGGCCCCGTCCGTCACGCACGTGCCCGGCACCATCACCGGTGACGTCGAAGTCCGCTTCACCCAAAACGGCATCGCCGTCTGCCGGTTCCGCCTCACGGAGACCCCCACCCAGTGGGACACCGCCACACAGAAGTGGCGTGACGGGACCCCTATTCCCTACATCTGCACCGCCTGGCGGGACCTGGCCAGCAACGCCGCCGAGTCGCTCGTCGACGGAGTCAACGTCCTGGTCAAGGGGCGCATCACCGAGATCAGGGATAACTCCATCTACCTGAGCGTCGACGACCTCGGCATCAGCCTGCGCAGGCGCATCGCCTACACCGAGACCAGCCTGCCCAGTCCGATCGCCGCCCGCCCGGTCACCGCACCCCCGGCGCCTCAGCCCACCGCCGCGTCCCGCCCGGCCACCGGGCGACCGGGTAGCCCACCCGCCTGGTGGGAGCAGAAGCGGGCCTCCCGCTGGTCCTAGCCCCGGCTCTTGCCGCTCAGCGGCCGACGGCACTCCCCTTCCCGTCGGCCGCTGGCCACTCCTCCCTTCGCCCGCCCCTGCGCGGCACCGGTTCGCCTGCCGGTGCCGCGCCCTGCCCGAAAGGCCGTCCATCCATGCCCGCGCACGCCCTGTCCGACCGAGCCGCACGCGCCGCGCTCGCCGCCCACTTCGCCCCCGGCCAACTCGCCGCCGACCTCGACGAGTACACCCCGGCCGAGGTGTGGGACCGGCGCGTGCGCGGCGACGCCAGCGGGCGCCTGGCCCACTACCGGCCGCACGACGAACTCGCCCAAGCGGAGCTGACCTGCCCGTTCGTCATCCCCTCGGACAAGGAATGGCCCACCGCCCTCGCCGACCTGGGGCCCGCCTGCCCGCTGGGCCTGTGGGTCCGCGGCCGCGAGCGACTGCCGCAGCTGGCCGACAGCGCCGTCGCCGTGACCGGCAACCGGGTCCCTACCGAGCAGGCCGTCGCCCGCGCGCACGACTTCGCCATCGCCCTCGCGGAGGCCGATCACACGGTCACCGCCACACTCGCCTACGGCGTCGACTCCACCGTCCACCAGGCCGCCACCGAGACAGGCCGGGCATCCCTCGCCGTGCTGCCGCGGGGCCTGGACGGCGCCCACCCCCACGCGCACGCCCCGCTGCTGCGCTCCATCCTCGACAGCGGCGGCGCGGCGGCCAGCCTCTACCCGCCGGGCACAGCGGTCAGCGGCACGACGCTGAAGGCCAGTGCCGTTCTGCTGGCCGCGCTCGCCCGGGCGTTGATCCTCGTCGAGGCCCTGGACCACGTCGAGGCGATGTACGCGGCCGAGATGGCCGTCGACCTCCACCGGCCCCTGCTCGCCGCGCCCGCCACCGGCGACGTCCGCTCCAGCGGCAACGCCCGGCTGCTTGACGGGCAGCTCGCCGTCATCAGCCCGGACCCCCGTCTCGCGGTCGCCCTGCCGCACGCGCGTGTGTCCCGCGCCGGCGACATCGCGGACGGCGACCTGCTCCTTGCCGCGGTCCGGGAGGAGGGAGCCGACTACTTCAGCGCGCCCTACATCGCCCACCCCAAGCCCTTCGACCCGTCGTGCGGATGCGGCATGTGCTGCCTCGTCACCCAGCCCGGCGACGTGGTGGTGCTGTCCCAGGGCGATCCCTGGGAGTCCTGCGACCCGTGGCCCGCCGACGACCTGCTGCTCGTCGTCTCCGCCCCGCGGCTGCCCGACCAGCCCCTCGAAGAGTGAGAGCCGCCATGACCCGTACGACGTACACGCCGTCACTGCCCGGCCTCACCGCTGACGACGACCTGGACACCATCATCAACTGGGGCCTGGGCGCCGACTCCACCGCGTACCTCGCCAGGATGCTCACCGCCCCGGAGGCGCACAGGATCGACCTCGATCGCACCGCAGTCCTCTACATGGCCACCGGCAGCGAGTGGCCCGAGACCCGGCTCCTGGTCGAAGAGTTCATGCTCCCGCTGCTGCGCGAGAACGGCGTGCGCTTCGTCCAGCTGGCGCGCAACGGGCACCTCCTGTCCGACGGGATCACGATCCTGGATGACTCCCGCCGCCCCGAGCAGCTCTTCGCGCGCGGGCCGTGGACGCTGTGGGACGACCAGGAGTCCGTCGGCACGGTGCCCCAGGTCGCGGGCACCCGCAAGTGCTCCCTGTGGGCGAAGGGCGACGTCGGGGACTGGTGGCTCAAGCAGGTCTTCGGCGGTCGGCCGTTCAGGCAGATCATGGGCTTCAACGCCGACGAGGAAGGCCGCCGCTTCAGCGACCAGATCACCTCGAAAATGCCCGGCCGCACCGGGGAGTTCCCGCTGATCGACTGGGGCTGGCACCGGCAGCAATGCGAGGCCTACCTGCTGAAGCGGTTTGGCGTGCTCTGGCCGAAGTCGTACTGCACGTTCTGCTGCTTCTCCTCCTCCAGGGGCGCGCTGCCCGCCCACATGGAGCGCATGCGCTCCCACCCAGACATCGCCGGCGAGGTGCTGCGCCTGGAGTACACGGCGATGAGCCTCAACCCGAACGCGAAGCTCTACGGCCGCAAAAGTCTCCTGGAGCTCTTCGACCCGACTCAGCCACGGGACCGGGCGTGCCTGGAGGCGTTCAAGCGCGAGCTCGACATGCCGTGGGCGCTCTACCACGTGCGCCGCCTGTTCCCGCTGTCCAAGGACGGCAGGAACAGGCCGGTGAAGCGCTCCACCGAGCGCGTCGATCTCGGCCACCCCCACCAGCTCGCCCAGCGGCTGATCTCCATCTCCGAGCGGCACGGCATCGACGTCGAGCACGACCCGGTGTACGGGCGCGCCCGGGCCTGGGTCCGCCCTCGCGCCCAGGGCCGGCCGATGGCGGAGGAACTCTTCGCCACCGCACCCGCCCGCGTGATCAACAAGCAGGACAAGAACTTCGAGCACGACTGGGACGCCCTCGTCACGGGCTCCGCCGCCCAGCTCCCCCTCGTCTGAACCGCCCCCGACCGCCGCCTCCGGAAGGACATCCCGTGCGCCCATCCATGCCCTCAGCCCCTGCTCCTCCTCTTCTCCGCCGTGCTGTACGTGGCCACGCCTTCCGGAACTGAGGTACAGGCCGTCATGCAGGCCGGACTTCTGGCCTGCATGACGACCCCGGCCCAGGGCAACGTGCTCCCGCCCGGCGCCCTGTACGCGTGCGACAACGGCAGGTTCGGCAAGAGCTGGCCCGGCGAGCCGGCCTGGTTCGCCTGGCTGAAGGCAACGGTCGACCGCTACGGCCCCGACCGCTGTCTGTGGGCCGTCGCCCCCGACGTCCCGATGGACGCCACGGCCACCCTCGCCGAGTCGCTGCCCTGACTGGAGCCCATCCGCGCTCTGGGCATCCCGGCCGCGTTCGCCGCCCAGGACGGCAGTGAACACGGCCTCGTTCCCTGGGACTTGGCCGACGTGCTGTTCCTCGCGGGCTCGACGAACTGGAAGACCTCACCGGCCGCCCACCGCCTCGCCCTGGAAGCCCGTGAGCGCGGCCTGGGCGTCCACATGGGCCGCGTCAACTCCCGTCGGCGCCTGCGCATCGCGCAGGCCTTCGGCTGCACCAGTTGCGACGGCACCTACCTCGCCTTCGGGCCCGACACCAACCTCCCCCGCCTCCTGGCCTGGATGAACGAACTCCACACCACCCCAACGCTCTTCGGAGACGAATCATGACGACCCGCCTGCGCCATATCGGCGCCGCGATCATGGGCATCCTCGACCCGATTCCCTCTACCTACCCCTCCCCGATGACCGAGGAGGAAGGCGACTGGGTCCGCGCACACGCCTGGATCAAGGGACTGCGCAAGATCGACGACGCCTACCCCCACGGCTTCCACCGCTGGTGCTCCTGCGAGCGCGGCATCTGCCCCGGCTGCGCCTCCGGGCACCACGACCGGTGTGTCAGCGCCGGCGGCCCCCGCATCGACGAGCACGCCGACACGGTCACCGACACCCAAGGGTTCGTTGTCGCCGTGATCCTGTACAAACCGGGCCAGCGGCCCTGCCGGTGGCTCTGCCCCTGCCCTCACCCAGCGGACGTCGAGGAGGCTGCCGACACCGGCGGCCCCGGGAAACCCACCGCCGCCCGACGGGCCGTGCCCACATCCGGGCCTGCTCCGAACACAGAGGACCAGCTCACGCTCCTCGCCGACGACCCGCAGGAGAGCGGGGACGGGGAGGCACCGTGAGTTCCCCTGTCCAGGAAACCCTGCCGTTCGCGGAGCTGCGGGAGGTACCGACCACGTCACCCTGGTGCCAGCGGTGGCGCGAGCGGAGGCACTCCTGGGCGCATGTCCGAGACGGAGGTTTCGACGCCCGCCGCTACACCGTGGACGTCATCCCCGACGAGGAGCCCGGCAAGGGGTTCGTGCTCGCACACCATTACTCCGGCTCGTACCCGGCGGCGAAGGTGCAGTTCGGCCTGTACGACGACGTCGACGGCGAGCGGCGGCTTTGTGGTGTGGCTGTGTTCGGGGTGCCGGTGAGCACCGCCGTGCTCACCAAACCGCTGCCGGAGCTGCGGCCGTACACCGAGTCGCTGGTGTGCTCGCGGTTCGTCCTGCTGGATGAGTGCCCGGCGAATTCGGAGTCATGGTTCCTCGCGAACTGCCTAAAGCACCTGCTCGCCAGTGGTGTACACGGAGTCGTCTCGTTCGCGGACCCTGTCCCGCGCCGGACAGCCTCGGGGGTTCTGGTCATGCCCGGGCACGTCGGCACGATCTACGCCGCGACGAATGCCGTGTACGCCAGCCGGGCCACCGCCCGGACGGTGAAGCTCCTGCCGGACGGCACCGTCTTCCACGAGCGCACAGCGCAGAAGATCCGCCGTCAGGAGCAGGGTCACCAGTACGCCGAAGCCCAGCTCATCGCGCTCGGGGCTCCGGTGCCGCGGGCCGGGTGCAACCCGGCCGTCTGGCTTCGGGAGGCCCTGCTCGCGGTCGGCACCCGCAACGTACGGCATCGCGGAGCACACCGCTACGTATGGCGGCTGGGCCGAAGCCGGCGCGAGCGTGAGCAGATCAAGCTCGGCCTCCCCGCCCAACGGCCCTATCCCAAGCAGCCCGACCCCGAAGCGATCGTGGTCTGAGGGCTGTTCAGCCGCGCAGTCCGTACCGCCCGCCGCGGTCGCCGCCCATTGTCCCGTCATTCCTCGGGAACAGGCCCATACCCGTCCTCTGGAATCCGCCGCCGACCCTCTCAGTGCATCGGCTCGAAGGCTTTCCCGTGACTGGCCACGCGCACGGCTCCAAGGACACCGCCCCTGGTCGACGCGGCCCGAGAACCAAAGCCGCTACAGCATCCACACCGTCGACACCGCACAGAGCCAGTTCCTCCTGTCGATCAGCAGCGTCGTCATCGCCGACGGAGACGACGAAGATGGTGTATCAGGCGTTCACCCCGCAGGTCCGCGCGCTCAGGAGGGAAACGGACGGCCCACTGTTGTTCGCCAACGTGCTCGGGATGCGGGCCGAGGAGAGCCCGGACCGGCGCAACCGCTCTGGGCAATGTTGCGCGGACTGCATCAACGGGTTCGCCGTGAAGTACCTGGACAGTACCGCTTCTCGTGGCCAGCCGCGTCGAATGGTCCCTCGAAGGAGTGGTTCCTTGTTGCCTCCAGCCTGCGCGACTCCTGTGGCTGGTGTACTCCGTGCACCGGTGGTGCAGCGGCTGCATCACCGGTGGGTGTCACGAGTAGCTTCCGATCGCGGAGGGTGATGGATGGCTCGCGGGAGTTCGGGCGATGCAACCACCGTGCCCGGGGTCGCCAGGCTGCACGTCGTCGAGGGCGTGTCGATGTTGCGGCCGCAGGCCGCGATCTTCGAGAAGACACTGCAAGGGTTCGGCGATCACCAGCGGGCCCGCCATCTGGCCCCAGAGACGATCAGGTCCCGTGCCCGCATCGTCCGGCAGGTGCAGGCGTTCGCAGACGGCTATCCGTGGGAGCCGGTCTGGAACCACGCCCTGTTCGACCGCTGGTCGGCCATGCAGGCGAAGAAGGTGACCACCTCCACGCTGCGGGGCTATCAGGGCGATCTGGCTCTGTATCTGACCTACTTGTGTGATCCGGCCTATGAGTGGCCGCAAGTCTGCATGGAGACGTTCGGCACGTTCGCCGGCTTCGCCTTGCGTGACCTCAACGCAGTCCGGCACGCCCAGGAGTACATGGGGCAGCCAAGCGGCAACCGGCCGCTGTCGCGGGCCGAGATCACGAAGCTCTTCGGGCAGATGGACCCGGAGATCAAGCGGCTGCGGGCGGCAGGACACAAGGGCGCCTTGGCCGCCGCCCGTGACCTGGCGATGTTCACCACGACGTACGGCTGGGGTCTGCGACGGCGGGAAGCTGCCCGGCTGGAGACGCACGACTGGCGGCGACAGGCCAAGTTGCCGGAGTTCGGCGATTACGCGGGCCTGGCCGTCCGCTGGGGCAAACCGGCCGGTCCGGGGCAGCCGCCAAAGCGACGGATGGTGATCTCGGTCTGGCCCTGGGCAGTGCAGACCGTCCGGCTCTACATGGAACACATCCGCCCGCAGTTCTACCTCGACCGCCCGGATGACGGGGTGATGTTCCCGACCGAGCGCGAGGAGATGATCTCCGAGCGTGCGTTCAACCAGCGATTCCAGCACTGGCGCGAGCTCGCCGAGCTGCCGGAGTGCCTGGGCCCGCACTGCCTGCGGCACACTTATGTGACCAGGCTGATCGAGGCGGGCTACGACGGCCAGTTCGTGACCGAGCAAGTCGGCCACTCCCACGCGGCGACCACCGCGATCTACACCGCGCTCAGCAGCGACTTCAAGAACCTCAAGGTCCGAGAGTTCCTGGACGCAGCCGAGGAGGCTCAGCTTGCGGCCGCGTTCGCCAGGGCGGATGCCGAGGCGGAGATGGACGACGACTTCAGTGATCAGGCAACTGGCGAGCTTGTCGGCGCCGGTCGGTCGAAGGAGATGTGATGACCGCGGTTCCCGCTGGCAACAACCCGCAGGAGAAGGCGGGGCAGGAGGCTCTCCACCCACGCTATGAGTGGCGGCTGCAGGAGCTGATGGCTGTCCGCAAGAACTGGTACAGCACCACCAAGCTGGGGCCTGAGCTGCGGAAGTTCGGGTTCGAGCTGGACCGCAGCAGCATCTACCGGCTGGTCAAGACCGACCGTCCGCCGAAGATGCCGGTGGAGCTGATCCTCGCGCTCTGCAAGATCCTTCAGTGCACGTTCGAGGACCTGGTCGTCGAGGTCGAGCCGGACCCGGACGTCGAGGAGCCGACGCCGAAGGGCCCGCGGCCTGTGGTCCCGGATATGCCGCTGCTGTCGACGGACTTCTTCGATGCGGAGGGCTGAGGGTGGGGCGGAAGGAACGCGGCATCTGCAAGGGCTGCGGCAAGGACCGCTCGATCGCGCTGAAGTCGAAGGGCCTGTGCTACACCTGCTGGACCAAGCTCCGGGAGACGGAGACCTGCTGGCAGTGCGGACGTCAGGAGCCGGCCGCCTTCCGGGACGAGAAAGGGTCCTGGTGCCGGCTCTGCCGGGCGAGGAATCTGGCCGAGCCGTGCTGCGTCTGCGGGCGGGGCGGGAGAGTCGCAGAACGGCGGGACGGGAAGCCGGTCTGCCGTCGCTGCTCGCAGCGCGAGCGTCGCATCCCGCGTCCGTGTCATGTCTGCGGCCGCGTCATGAAGGCGACGAAGAACACGCCCACGGGGCGGATGTGTTACACCTGCCACCGAAAGACTCTGCCCAAGGAGGAGTGCTGGGTCTGTGGTCGCATGGTCGTGGCCTCGGCTCACACCAAAGAGGGTGCCTGGTGTGAAACCTGTCGCAAGCGGGCGCTCGCCGAGCCGTGCTCCCGCTGCGGCATCACCCGAACGATCACCGCCCGCGAGGAGGACGGGAGGCCGGTCTGCAGTGCCTGCTACCAGCGGGGACATCGCGGTGATCGGCCCCGGCACAAGTGCGTCGACTGCGGCGAGATGAAAGCCGTGTACCGGATCGCAGACGACGGACCGCTCTGCGAGAAGTGCAACGACCGGCGGGCGCCCATCGTGCTCTGCCCGCGTTGCGGCAAGCACCGCAAGGTCGGCGTGTTGAGCACCGGGGTCTGCCGGGCCTGCACCCAGCAGATGCGGCGTCGCGAGCCATGTCGCATATGCCGCCGGAGCATGCCGGTCGCCTTTCGCGACACCGAGGGCCAGCCCTGGTGCGACAACTGCCGTCGTCGCGACTGCGCGCAACCGTGCTCCGGCTGCGGCGTCACGAAGGTGGTCACCGCCCGTGACGCCAGCGGACCGTGGTGCTCGGCCTGCTGGCAGCACGCTCGCCCCGGTCCCACCTGCGGCGACTGCGGACAGAACCCGTCCATGCCGATGCCGAGCTGGGACGGCATACCACGTTGCGTCTCGTGCTACGGGGCAGCGAGTGTCCCCTGCAGCCGCTGCGGGACGCTCGCCAGAGCCGAGCGTCGATGGCCGGAAGGCCCGGTTTGCTTGCCCTGCGTCGACGAGGTCCGCTTCACCCACGCGGACTGCCATCGATGCGGCCAGCTGGCGGCCGCCTTCCGCAAGGAGGAGGAAGGTCCGATCTGCCCGGAGTGCGCCGGAGTCAACTTCGCCTACCGCTGCCCGACGTGCAGCGCGATGGGCAGACTTCTGCACGGTCAGTGCCCCCGCTGTCGGGCTCTGCAGGAGCTCGACGAGACGTTCGCAGGCCCCGACGGCCAACGCTCGCCCCAGCTTGCCCCGCTGGCCGAAGTCCTGGAGCAGTATGAGCAGCCGTACTCCTTGGTCCTCTACCTGCGACGGCCCGGCGGTCAGCTGATCCGGGCGATGGCCAGCGGTGACCTGGAATGCTCACACGCGGCCCTGGACGGCCTGCGGCAGACAGCGTCCGTTCAGCACCTACGCGGACTGCTGGTACTGGCCGAGGTGCTGGAGCCGCGCGAGGAGCAACTGGCCCAGTTCAGGCGGGACGTCAAGGTATGTCTCGATGAGGTGACGGACCCGCACGACAAGACTGTCCTTGCCCGATACGCACGCTGGCATCTCATGCCTCTCGCTCACCACCGCCTCGAACGGTCCGGTCTCAACCGGTTTCAGCGCGAGCATCTGCGCCGCAAGCTGCAGACGGCACACGTACTGCTCACCCACATCCGCCGCCGCGGCACCACACTCGACAACGTCACCCAGGCCTTCGTCGACCGATGGCTGATCGCAAACAAGCCCCGCCAGAACCAAGCCCGCTCCTTCTTGCTCTGGGCCGCCACCTCCCACTTGATCCCTCAGAACGTCGCGATCGCCACCGCGACCAGGACCGTCGACCGGTCGATCATGAGCGATGCCGACCGGATCCTCACCGCTCTCCGCCTGGAGACCGACGAGTCCGAGCACATCACCGACCGCGTTGCCGGCTGTCTCGTCCTCCAATACGGGCTGCGAACCGACCGACTCGTGAGCCTCACAACCGACCACGTCCTGGTCCACCCAGAGGAGCCCGGCGTCCTCGGTCTCCAACTCGGCCGGGACCCGCTCTGGCTTCGGCCGCGGCTGTCGGCATTGCTCCAACGGCTGATCAACGAACGCCGCTCACTGGCCGCCCCGCTCAGGACCCGCGAGACGCCCTACCTCTTCCCCGGCCTCCGACCCAGTCAGCCCATGACCTCCACCACGCTGCAAAGACGACTTTTCCGCCTGGGCATCCCCAGCACCAGCAAAGCCCGCAACGGGGCCTGGCTGGCCATGGTTGGCGCTGTCCATTGGAAGATGCTCGCCGATCTCCTCGGCCTCGCCGATGGCACAGCTCACAACTGGCACAAGCTCAACGGGGGAGACCGCGCCAGCTATGTCGCCAGCCGGCTCAAAGCCTCTCAAGCACCTACCGAACCCGAGTAGGAACCCGCTGCACGTGACGTCCGGCTCCACCGCTTCACTCGGCTCACCAGGACTCAGTTGTTCTCGGATCGGCCGGAATAATCACGTCAGCCAAAGGGTCGGCCTGCCGCATAGTCGCAGTGAGAGCAGACCATAGAAAACAATCTTGACGGGTAGCCGGGGTGAGGCGCGTGCGCCCCCTAAGTGCACCGTGCAGAGTTTCGTGCGCCTTCCTCTCTGCACCCTTAGTTCATAGAATTGGCTCCTCAAATGGCGAGGCGACGGTGGGAGCACTCGATGGATCCTATTGTCGTGGCTGCGGGAACGGCGTTGGTCGGGGCGATGGCCACGGACAGTTGGCAGAGGACCCGCGATGCGGTCACCAACTGGTGGCGTCGAACCCGAGCTACGAGCCCCGAAGCGGTTAACGAGCTCGCTGCAGATTTGCAGACCTTGCACTTCTCCATCCTTGAAGCACGCTCTACGGCTGACATCGATACCGAGGACGCCCTCGTTGGCGCGTGGAGGTTAAGGCTCCAGACGCTACTCGCCGACGAGCCGGATCTGGTCGGAAGCTTGCGTCAACTGGTCGATGTACATCTCACCCCCGAACTCTCCAAGGCAGAGCAAGGCCAGGTTCGATCGGTGGTCATGCACGCTGAGGCACAAGACAATGCGCGCATCTACATGGCAGGAAACGATCAGCAAATTAACGGCACATGACCCGCAACGTCCCCAGGCGCGTCGATGGAGATCTTCCTGTTCGTGTTCACATTGAAGCGGTTGCAGAAGGGCATGGCCGAATTTATGCGGCTGGCCACAACGTAATAGTGAACGAACAGGCACTTGACCCTCCGCCGGCGGCCGCCTCCCACACTCTGCCACGCGACGTTCGCGAGTTCACCGGTCGTGTTGATGAAGTGCAAAGACTACTCTCGGCTGCTACAGGCACATCGACGGGTGTTGTGGATATCCACACAGTAAACGGCATGCCTGGGGTCGGAAAGACGGCACTTGTCCGACATGCAGCCTGGCTCCTTGCCGATCAATTTCCTGATGGGCAGCATTTCATCTCCCTGAACGCACACATACCAGACCGGTTGCCCGCAGACCCAGCTGCTGTTCTTGCAACGCTACTAGCTAGCCTCGGAGTTGACCCTCGTTACCTGCCAAAATCTCTAGAAGACCGTGCCGGCCTGTGGCGTGACCGCCTTATAGGAAGGCGAGTACTCTTGGTACTCGATGACGCTTTCGATACCAATCAGGTCGAGCCGTTGCTCCCCGGCACTGGAACTCAGGGCTGCTTGGTATTAGTAACTAGCCGTCGACGAATCATCAATCTCGATGGCTCTACCCCTTTGGCACTTGACGTACTTCCAGCACAGGACGCCAAACTACTATTCACTCGACTCGCCGACCGAACCGGAAATACTCTCGGCATGGCAGCAGAGGAGGAGGCGGTTGCCGAGATCGTACGGCTGTGTGGCTACCTGCCCCTCGCAATCGTCCTTCTTGCTAGAAGGATCGCCTCCCACCCCACATGGAACCTCACCGAATATGCTGACGAATTCTCACGGACGAAAGATCGCCTAGGGGAACTCGCAGCTGGCGACCGGGCCGTAGCCGCGGCTTTCGAGCTCTCCTATCGCGGCCTGAATTATGCGAGAAAACGCCTCTTCCGGAGTCTGGGAATCCACCCAGGCTATGACACTGACGTCTGCGCCGCAGCAGCACTTGTTGGCATCCCGATTCACAAAGTTGGCAAGGACATTGAGGCACTCTACACGGACCATCTCATCGAAGAGCCCGTTGCGGGCCGGTTCCGGCTCCACGACCTAATGCGCGCCTATGCTCACGTCTTGGCCCTTCGGCATGATAAGCCGAAAAATCGCGATAGGGCGATCGCCCGACTACTAGACCATTATCTACATACTGCGCAGGCTGCAGATCAAATATTCAACCATGCACCCGGCCCGCAATCTCTTGATGTCACGACCACGCGGACGAGCAGTCAGAAGTTCCTTAGCCGCTCGGAGGCATTCACTTGGCTTAAATCTGAGACTCCAAACCTTCTGGCCTGTCTAGACTATGTCACCAGGATCGGCCAAAACTCTCGTCTGATTCAAATGACTGCATCAGTGGCTTCAATACTCCACAGTGAAGGCCCGTGGACGACAGCCTCCAGAGTCCACGAGCGAGCCATCAAAGCCGCAAGGGACACTGGAGACCTATTAGGGCAGGCGGATGCGTTCCACAATCTGGGAAGAATAAATATACTAACTGGCGACTACGGAGTGGCCGCAGAGATGGAAACACATGCCTTATCCTTATATCGCGAGTTTGGTAACCAGCTCGGGGAAGCGAATGCGTTACATGGCCTCGGTCGCGCCCGGGCGCTGACTGGAGATTTGCAAGAGGCGGAAGGGCTTCTGACGAAATCCCTTAACCTCTACAGTGAACTAGAATTTGAGCTAGGGAAGGCTCAGTCGTTCAATGACCTGGGTCGCGTGCGAATGTTGACCGGAGAATATCCAGCGGCTGCGGAGCTGCAGGTACGATCCATCACCCTCTATCGAAAGATCGGAAATCAGATCGGAGAGGCCCAGTCACTCAACGACCTGGGTCGAGTGCGGTCGCTTTCAGGAGATTTCAAAGCGGCCATCGCTGCCCATGAACCGGCTTTGAAGCTTATGCAAACTCTCGGAAACCGCCTAGGACAAGCCAATGCCGCAAACAGTCTGGGACGAGCGCGTCTATTGACTGGAGGCATGAATGAAGCCGCAGTCTTGATCGAGGGAGCCCTAAACCTCTATGAAGAACTTGGCAACCACCTCGGGCATGCAAACGCACTCAATAACTTGGGCATTTTACGACTGCAAGCTGGAAATTTAGATCTAGCCAGCAGCCTACAGATGCAGGCCGCTAACCTGTATCAAAAGATTGGGCACCGACTTGGCCTCGCCTGCACTATCAATGATATTTCTCACATACATGTGCTACTAGGCGACCTAAACACGGCTGCCGATCTACAAACGCAGGCGCTTGCACTTTTCCTTGAACTCGGAGATCGTCAAGGTCAGGCCGACGTTTGGAATAGTATTGGCATGAGGCTGATCGCCGCAGCAGACCCGAAGGAAGCGCTTACGGCGTACCAAAAGGCTCTGGCGCTGGCGCGCGAAGTGCACAGCCTGTTGGACGAGGCGCGAGCTCTGGAAGGTTCAGCCCGTGCCATGCTTCATACCGGCGACAAACGAGATGCCATTTTAAATCTGCGTGCGGCTGTCGAGATCTATCTTCGCATTGACGCTGCCGATGCGGTCAAAGCTGCCAATTTACTTGCGCACTTAAGTAGTTCTTAGCGGCAGCGCAGGCGGCAGCAACCCTAGTTTCCGCCAGCCTTCGGAAAACCGCATTTTGGCCGCCATAGTTCTTCCTCTGTGCCCACCGGGCGTCTCGACGCCAAGGGGAGTAATGGAAACTGGAATGCCGTCCGGTCGCTCACTTGGCCGGTCTACGTCGTTGCCGCGACTGCACCGCTTTCTTGGCGGCGCTCTCAGTCATTTCATTGAATTCCTCTTCTGTAATATCTCCATTCCACAATGCCCGCGAAAACTCGATCATGGGTCTCGCCAGCTCGCCTAGATCGATACCGAAGAGCATGTGCGAGAAGCCTACTGGTGCGTTGGCTCGTTCTTCTTCCGGGCCGTACCACTCGCGCTTTACGTCATCCCCTGAAGGGGGCATAAACACGACGCTACATGAACGGCTCACCAAACGCGCTCCAGGATGGCCGCTCTCGGCGGCGCGTCGACTCACATCACCTAGCAACCTCATGAACTCTTCTGGGCGGCGCGGCTTGCGGGTGCTAACCCGATGTAGCAGTTCGCGGTCCGCTTCAACGATGGCATCGCGACCGGAACCCGCTGCAAACACAATCGGCTCGTCAGCAAATAGGGCTGTCGTTTCGAAGACGGACTGGATCCTCTCCGGCGAGGAACCGGTAGGTGATCCCATATTGGTGATCGCAACCGCCCACGGCCGTTCCCCAAGGAAAGCGCCGGCGAGGAAGGCATGTGGCACGTTAAGTCTCTTCGCTTGCGAACCAATCCGAGCAGTTGCCTGCTCCTGGAGGTCCATGAGCGTCTCATCAACGGTGCGTGACTCCCCACGCAGAACCTCGCGCATCCAGGTCGAAACATCGAGGTTATCCACCCGTCCGATTCCCGTGTAAGAAACAAGAGCAGCACCATCGGTGCATCTCACGATGACGTGTTTAACGCTGCCGTCCGTGATCACATCACCGCCCGGGTACCCAGTTAACCGGTGATCTGTGCTTGCCCAGACACCGTTCTGCGTGACCAATGTAATTACTAGCGTCATGGCATCGCTCCTTCTGGTTAGCTACCCAGATCGCCCGTCAACGCAGTCAACAACGCCGTCGAGATCGAGGCCATCAGACACCACCCTCGCGCGCCTTGCGCTATCCCTCTATGCATTCACGCTAGGTCAGACCACCATCCTGCGCAGATTGGACGAGGGCCCGATGCTGTCCCGACGACGGTAACTGTCCGTATGTACACCCTCGACGCATTCGGCAGAATCGAGTATTGCTCTCCGCCAGCAGGAGCCGTGGCGCCGTACGACCGACAATTCGGCCCGGGTCGTCGACGAGTGGCTGCCCGCCCACCAGGTGAGCACCGAAGGAGTCTGGGACCGCACGATCAGTGCAGGGCTGCCCTACCACTGGTGCTACAACTCGTACCCAGGCGCCAAAGACCGGAGTGGTTCCAGTCGCTGTTCGTGCTCGGCCTGCACCCTGGCCAACCACCGTGATCTGCTGCTGACCGCCGGGCGCCGCCCGCGGCTCGCCGAGCTGTACGCGCTGGTCGAACACGTCCGCCAGGTGCCGTTCAACCCGAACATCACCATGACCGAGCTCATCGCGCTGTCCCGTCGGCACGATGCCCCGGACCCTGGCGTCGAGGTTGAGGAGCCCGAGGACTTCGAGCGGATGGAGCGCGACGTCCACGCCGCCCTGCGCAAGCCGCCCACCTGGGACTCCAAGGCCCGTACCGGGCCGGGCGAGCTCCTGCACAGCGCCGCCGGGTGCGATGGCTGCAGCTGACCACCACGCCGGCGAGCACCCCATCGGGGAGGGATACTCAAGGATGATGACGACGACCCAGCGTATCCTCGACCTCGCTGCGGCGGCACCGGCCAGCCAAGGGGAGGACCTGGTGCTGCTCCTGGGAGAGGCGAACGAGCTGTACCAGCAGGGCCTTCAGACTCTGCACCGGGAGGTGGCCGAGCGCATCGGCGGACTAGCCACCGCGGACCTGATGATCGCCGCGGAGACGGCCGGCATACCCTGTGATGCCTCACAGGATCGCGACGAGGTGATCCTCCTGCTGGCCCTGGCCGAGTGGGAGATGACTCCGGCCGCCATGGCGTTCACGGAAATGGCTGAGGCCGCCGCGCGCCGCGGGGTCTGCTTAATCCCCGAGGAGTAGACCAAGGGCTGTCAGCGCGACCGTGTGACTGAGCACGCCAGTTGTCATCTGGCAGCTGTTCCATCCTGGCCCTCCGAGAGGGCGTGAGCAGGATGGTTGTCACTGAAAGCGCATCCTTCTTGGCACCTTGAGCGGCAGTACGGCGTCCTCGCGGAGGACGCCCTGCACGGGCTGGCGAGAAGCGGACGGAGTAGCCGAGATCACCGTCAAGAATTCGAGTCGACATGGGCCGCTGCGCGAGAGACCCTCGACGTGAATCGCGCCGAGGAGGCAAGTTGATCACGGACTACCAGCAGAAGCTGCGCGAGCGCTACATCGCCGCCACCGTCATGCCGGTTCCCGAGCCGTGGCAGCCGGTGCTGGACCGCAGGACCCCTATTGGTGGTCTGCTTGGCATCGGATTCGCCGTCCATCCAGAAAGCGGACACGACCTCGTCATGGTCGTGTCCAGCGATGGCCATGGACTCTTCGACGCAGTCACCGGCGAGAAGATCGCCCGCGACAGGGACCCTGACCAAACGAGTAGCCCCGACGCCCACCCCGACCTCGCCTGCCCCGGGCTCGGCCCCGTCGCAGGCGTCCCGGTGCGTATCGCCGGGCTCTTCGGCGGCGGCCTTCACAGCACCACCCCGGACGGCTGGACCCTGAACGTCGTCAGCCCTGAGTGGCCCCACGACCGTGTCATCCTCTCCGCCGACGGCGGGTCCCACAAAAGCCCGGCAGGAAGGACTTGGTGGCACATCTTCCACTCCGAGTACTCGGAACTCCGCGCAGCCGGGTTCTCTCCCTCCGGCCGGACCCTGGCGGTCGCCACCAGCAGCGACCTCACTCTCTGGACCCGGCCCGAACTCCACTTTGACGACTGAGCGGACACTGGGGCAGCACGCGAGAGGACGGCAGGTGGATCGGGCAGAACTCGTTGGGATGCTGGGCGGCCAGACCGCGGCCTGCGAACCCGCCAGAGCGGCGCTTCTCGACGGAGGCGACTTCGTCGTATGGGACGGCAGCGTTCCCAGTCATGAGCTTGCCGGCATCTACACGGCTCGTCTCCGACGTGCGAGGAAGCGAGGTACTGAGACTCTCGCCTTGCCATCCACCGTCGATATCCTCACCCGGCTCGAAGCCGCTCAGGTCAAGATCGGCTGCGTCTTCTCACCAGACCGGACGTGGGCCTTCATGCTCTTCCTCGCCGATGACGCCCGCGCAGTCCTCGCCTGCACGGGAGTCCGCCAAGCCGCGCGGTGACAGTTATCCCGCTCAAGTAACAACCATCGTGCTCCGTCGCAGACCGCCGGCGAAAGACCCTGGGCCACGGGCTGGACCACTCTCCGAAACTTCTGCCATTATTTTGGATTGTGAGCCGGGCTGGCCGGCGCACCGCTGACAGAACGGACGGTTCTGCCATGACCTCGCGCCGTGAGCCTCGCCTGGCCGACGCTGCCGAGATCGCGGCTGAACATGGTCTGACGTCCGCACGGATCAGCCAGTTCTACACCGAGCACACGCAGAACATGGTCGGTAAAGCGTTCCCCGAGCCTGTCGACAAGCGCGGCCGCGCCCGCCTGTGGGACCACGCGGAGGTAACCGAGTGGTTCGCTCACCGGGCGCCAGCGCGGCTCACTCAACACACACCGCCCTCCCTCGCCCCGGAGACGCTGCTGAACGCCTCGGATGCCTCGAGGTATCTCGGCTACAAGAACACCAACCAGGTCAACACCTTCCTCCGCGACCACCCCGGCTACTTCCCCGAACCGGACGACGTCGAAGAGAAGGGCACGGCCGAGACCCCTTACCGCCGACAGCTGTGGAAGGTGCAGACCCTGCAGGAGTGGATGGCCACCCGGCCCGGCCGCGGTAGACGAGCCGGGGTCAAGGAGGCACCGCCCCTGCCCGACGTTTCCGCCGACGGCGATCCCGACGAACTGCTGGGGGCGAGCCAGGCGGCCGCTCTGCTGGGTTACAAGAGCATCGGCTCCTTCTCCAGCAGCCTGTCCCAGGGCAACCTTCCGCTACTGAAAGATACAGACGGGGTTGCCGAGAATGCCGGGCGCCAGAACGGGCGCCGGCGGTGGACGCGCCGGCGCATCCTCCAGCAGGCCGCCCAGCGGTCCAAGAAGTAGTACCCGGCGGTGAGCGGACCCCCGCCCACCGCCCCATGAACGCGGCCCCCGGTTTTGGGGAGTTGGTCCCTTGCGGGCCGGGAGTCGCACGATGGCCGGAATGGCGTGGCTCGCCACCACGCCCCGCAGCAGCAGATGCTGCTGCGGACCGGCCATCGTCCGGTTCTAAGCCGATGGATACCGAATCAGCCTCGGCGCCGACCGGGCAACAGACAGAGCGCCGTGCCCGCCACACTGCCCATAGGAGAGGACATCGTCGTGAATCAGCAGCCCAACGAAACGGTGCAGGTCCACCTAGATGAAGACGATTCCCTAGGGCCGTACTTCCGTGAGGACCCGAGCGGAGCATATGAGATTCCCCGTGGGCAACTGAACCGGTGGAAGTCCATCGAGAACGCGTACAGGGAGATGCAGGACGGGATCGTCGCGCTCCTTAATTCGGGGACCAAATTCGTTGATCGTGCTGCCGAGAATCGGTGAGCCCCTGCAACGCTCCGCCGACCACGGGCCCAACTACAGCAACGTTCTTGAGCCGTGACCTTGGTCGGGGTCGTGTGGTCGGGGGTTGGGTCGGGGACTAGGGGTTGCCTCCTCCCCATGACTCATTCCACATCAGGTGTTCCGGCCGCCGAATTGGCCCCCAGCCCCGCTGAACCGCTGCGCCTACAGGTCCTGACCGCGCTCGCCTTGCACCGCATGGCCACGACCGGCCAGTTGCGCCAGATGCTGCGACCGGACAGCTCCCGCCAACTGGTCTCCCGCGTGCTGAACAAGCTGCGTACCACGGGCTTCGTCGACCTCACCCCGCTCCCGGACTCGGACCGATCGCGTACAAACGCCTGGTACCTCACCCCAGAAGGGTCGCGTCTGACTCGGGATCTTGCTGTTCTTCGGGGGCGTCCGCCGTATCCCATCACCTCGACAACCGCAGCGTCCCTGAAGACGCCGCACACGCTGACCGTCGTACGCTCCCACCTTCCGTTCGCCGCAGACGCCCGCCGCCTCGGGCACGAGCACGGCCCATGGGACTGGACCCCTGAAGTGGCTCACCCCATCGGTGACGGTGAGCGGCTCGTAGCCGACGCCGTCATGCACTACACCGTCGTCGACGGCGGGCGCCGGAGGAAGTTGCGCGCGTTCGTGGAAGTCGATCGCAGCACCATGAGCAGCGGGCGCCTGGCCGTGAAGCTGATCGAGTACGCGCGGCTCTTCCAGTACGAAGCCCAGCCCGTCGGTCGACGCAGGTCCCCCTCCACCGGCCCGGCGTGGCTGCGCTGGTATCCGGTTTTCCCTCGTGTCCTCTTCGTACTCACCGGAGCTTCCCGGTCCCGGCTGGGCGACAGGATCAGCGATCTGCAGGCGATGGTCGCTCAGCACCCGCTCGTTGCGGCCCTCGCCCGCGAGGTTCAGCTGGGAGCCGTTGTTCTGGAGGACATCGAGGAGCACGGTCCATCCGGGTCGGTGTGGGTGCCTTTAACTGGGGGCGAGCCCCGCCCGTGGACCGACTTGTGATCACTTCGCCCCTGCCTGGGTCAGGCGCCTGAGCTGCGGACTGGGCCCACCATTGTCGAACCTGCCGTGGTCGGCCCGGGTGTCGGCACCGCCGTGCCGATCTGTCGCACGGCGCGCGCCGAAGCAGCGCACGCTGCCAGCTGCGGTTTTAAGGGCTGAACAGGATGAGCTGCTGAGTGAGCAGGAGGTGGCCAATCTGTTCGGGTACATCAGCACGGCCACCAAACGAGGCGCACCCCAGGTGTCTGGGACGCCGCTTTTTTGAGTGAGTGGTTGCTCGTTGGTGGAGCAGTCACCGAAGGCTGGCCCAGACGGCGCGGTTCGTAGCCGAACATCAGCGGACTTCGTCCGGGGCTGGCGCAGGCAGCAGGTTGTCTCCGGGCCACAGGTCCCGTTCAGCCACCAGGCCCGCGAGGACGCCGCCGATCTGGGACAGGACTTCGTCGCGCTGCGCGGGCCCGTGGTCGATCAATTTGCCGGACTCAGCATCCAGGGTGCGGACGTGGCCGTGGGGTCCGGTGCAGAGCAAGGCGCGCGCGATTTCCGGCAGGCCGAGGCTCACGGCGTCGCACTCTCCTGCACGGACGAGTTGCACGATGTCGGTGGTGACTTTCTCCCAGTCGCCGACTCTCGGCCACTCGGCGCCGCCGTCCAGTTCGTGGGTGAGAGTGGAGAGCGGGACGATCTCGTCCGGCTGACGTCCCTGGGTGAGGCGGTCGTGGATCCGAGCGCCGTCGGGCTGCTGCACCTGGGGATGGAGCAGGAAGTCGGCGGCTATCACGGTGGTGTTGATCTCCTGGGCGCCATTGTCTAGGTAGCAGGGCTCGTGCGCGAAGAGCAGATAGACGTCCCTAGTACAGACAGGGTCGGAGGGCTGAGCCTGGGCCATGGGTCGATATCCCCTTCCGAGATGAAGTGCCGAATGGGGGCGGATGGGTGGGCCGCCTCGCTGGTTCGAAGGCGGGCGGGAGCGGACCCAACGGACCGACCCTCAACACCGCGGAGCTGGTCGGCCTCGCCCTCAGCCGACTCGGCCCGGATGCGCTTGAGGGTCTGGGCGACTTGGTCGGCAAGCTGGACCATCAGCCGCTCCCTGTCAATGAGGCGAGCCGAGGCCGAGCGGATGTCCTGGCTCTGGAGCAAATCGGCGGCGTCCCACAGCAGGTTGTGGCCGATCTCCGCCGAGCGGCGCAGTTCGTAACGGTCGCTGCCAGCGGAAGCCTGGACGATGTAGGTGTACATGGCGGCAAGGCGCTGCAGGTACTGGCGGGCGGCGTCTCCTTCGACGCTGCGGACGTGTTCGCGAGCCCAGCCGTCAAGCCGACCGGGCAGGTGCCCGGCAAGCAGCGGGGCGAGCAACATCGCAAGGAGCACGAGGTCCATGGGGATGCCGCGGCGGAGGGTGGACAGGGCGGCGAAGAGGCTGGTGACGCCCACGAGGACCACAGAAAGCCGCATGGAGGCGGAGCCCGTGCTGGTGAGGGCGATGCGATGGGCGGGCCGCCTGGTCAGCCAGCGCAGAGCCAGCCGTTGTATCAGCGTCGCGCCTGGGGTGAGCACTCCGATCTGTCGGGGGAGGGCGGGCAGCGTGCCGTCCGCGGGCACGGTCCAGGTCAGCCAGCCCCACCCTGTGCGCTCGTGCACGAGCACGGGTTCACACGTGCCGGTGCACGCGGTGTCGTGGCAAACGTGGCCAGCCAGCAGCGCGCGGGAACGTTCTTCCTCCCATCGCCGCGGTTCACGAGCGAAGGGACGGAGAGGCTGCTGGGGTGCCGTCCAGCGTGTGCGGCGCGTGTCCGTCATGAAGTGCTCCCGTCCAGAGGGTCGGTCATTGCGGCCAGGGCGGAGGTGCAGGTGGCACAGCGCCGTCGCCGTCGGGGTGCGCACGGCGGGGAGTCAGCCCGGTCAGGTGCGGCACAGCGGTCAGTCACGGCAGGCCGGGCAGAGGTCTTCAGCGGGGGTGGTGCCGGGCCTGCCGAAGCCCGCGCATTCGATGAGCGCCCGGCAGGTGATCGCCTGGTCGACCGTGCGGGCCGCGGCGGATGTCGTGGAGGGGTGTGCCGCCCACGAGCCTCGCCCTGGCCGACGTCGTTGACGCAGGCAACAGGAGGCAGGTAGAGCTGAGCGGAGCGCTGTAGGGCGGCGACGATCGCATCGACAGAGGCGCGGATCCTGCTCGGCAGTGGGCGACTGGTGATGACGTGGCTCAGTTGCTCTGAGCTCCAGCCGGCTTCCACCATCGCGGTCACGACCCCGCCCTGGTCGTACAAGGCCTTCTCCTGCAGCAGCAGTTCAGGGTAGGCCGACCCGATCGACAGCCGGGGCATCCCAAACCGCTCACGGAAGCGAGGCGGCCGGTGCCTGCGGTCACGGGGATGTGCGTGAGATGCATACAGGCAGCTCACCCGTCGACGCCGACCAAGGCGGCGGCCACAACCCCCGACCATCCATCACGATCCAGCAACATGCGCGCTGGACTGCCGTGGTAGGGCCCGACCAGCCTCGGTCCGGCGCCGCACGCGCGGCGTAGTCGCTCGGGGCCGCAGGATGCGGTTGTTCAACTCAGGTGTGTCTGGGCCGACGCGGTGCACCGTCGCATCTCATGTCACGAGGTGTTGCGCGCCCGCCATTGAATGGCTGGCTCGGGTCTGATCTCTTGGCCTCACGCGAGCCCCTGCCACATCGGCAGGGGTTTTTCCGTGCCTGCCGTCGAAGCGCCGAGGGAGATCCCTGGGACAGACGGAAGTCTGAACGTGCACCCACGTCGAGTTGCGTGGCTAACCCCGGGGTTCTCCATCGTCCTGTTCACCGTCCCGGTCCGGTACGGCGCACCCTTCCGATACAGCTCTTGGAGGAGCAGTGAGTAACCAGCAGGGCATCCTCAGGCCGGATCCGTCCGGCGCAGCGGCCGGTGGGCGTCCGGCACAGCCCTCGCGGGAGGCCAGGGACAAGGCCCCGGAGCGGCAGGACTTCGCGAAGAAGGCCGGCCTGGCTGCGATCGGCGGAGCGTTCTCCGGAACGTTCCGTGTTGTGGCTTCCTCGATCCGCGACGCCCTCCTTGGGGACTCCGGGACGGAATGAGGCCGCCCGCGTCGGGCGGTCTGGTTGCCCGCTGTGCTCCGCGGCCCGCGTTGAATGGTGGTCCGATCCCGGTTGTGCAATCGGTGCGCGCTGCCGACTGCGCAGTCGCGGGCGGGCCATTGCGCACACGTTGCGCACCGGGTCAGGAATCGTGCGCAACCGACGTGCGCGTGGGGGTGCGCAGCCCCGCGGGATCCGGCTGCGTATCCGCCTGCCGCTGCGCATTCCCAAGTGCTGAAGTCCGGAGGGTGCGCGCCCGCAGGCTTCATACGACGTGCGCACACGGCGCCGGCCGCCCCGATCGGCGTGTATCCGCCGTGTCGGAGCGGGCCTCCGTGGGGTGCGAAATGTCATGGTCGGGTCTGTGGTCGGGGCGACCATGGGCCCGACCACGGGTTTGTGTCCCCTTCGTGATCGTGGTCGGGCCTTCGTGGTCGGTGGTCGGGTCGGGGTCTACGGGTTGTCTCGGGTCAGAAGCAACAGCTCGCTCTGACCTGGGAGTTTGGTATGTCTCCTGGCAAGCAAGCAGCGGAGAAGCACGCTGCTCCTCCCACCGCTGCGGGGGCTCGGCTGCAGCAGATGCGGCGCCGGGTCCGCCTAGGCCAGCTGGGTATGTGGGCCGCGGTGGCGGCTGGCCCCATCGCGCTGGCCGTCGCTGTGACGACCCCCGCGACGGTGGTCCGTGCTGCCCCCGCGACGAAGCCGACCACAGTGAAGACGACCGTGCCGGCCAACCCGGCCGGGTACGCCACGGTGTTCCTCGTTGCGTGGCTGCGCAGCCACGCAGGCGCCGAAAGCACTGCGCAGTCCGGGCTTACGCAGTCGATGGGCCCGGGCGTTGATCTTCCCGAGGCTTCGGATGCGCAGCCTGAGCCGGAGTCAGTCGTGGCGGTGCGCAGTGCGCAGCAGACCAGCACGGCGTGGTCGGTGACGCTGGCTGCGCAGTACGCCGACGGCTCGGTGCGTTACTTCGCGGTGCCGGTCGTCGCCGACTCGGGCGGCGCCTCGTTCACCGTGTCCGGGGCCCCCGGGGTGGTGGCCGGCCCGGTCCGCGCCGAGGGGGCTCGGTCGCCGTACACGGTGACCGTCCCGACAGACAGTGGTCTGTCGTCCGCGGCTGGGGAGTTCCTGGCCGCATATCTGGCGGGGGCCGGTGAAGTCGACCGCTACCTCTCTCCCGGGGTGAGCCTGTCGCCTGTCTCCCCCGCCCCGTACCAAACGGTCGCCGTCCAGCAGATGCTGGCCGCCGACCAGGAGGCGGCCGCCGAGTCCGTGCCGGCGGACGGGACCCGGGTGCGGGTGATGGCCGAGGTAGAGGCCCGCGATGACGGTGCCGGGCGGTGGCCGCTGGCGTACGAGCTGACGCTCAAGGCTCGCTCGGGCCGCTGGGAAGTCGCCTCTCTGGAGTCCGGCACCGCGCAGGCGGGAGGCGCCCTGTCATGACCAGTGTGCTGCTCGCCGGGGAGCTTGACGACCTTGGCGACTCGTGGATCACGATGTTCGAGAACTGGGCAACCAAGGGCCTGGAGGCCGGTCTGCTCGTGCTCGTCGTCGTCATCATGATCCAAAAGTTCTCTCTTAAGGCCGGGATCGGCGCGCTGATCCTGATGGTGATCGCGCTCGGCCTGTACAACTCACGCAACGATCTTGCCGACATGTTCGAGGACGAGGTCGAAAACCCGTCGAATTCGGCGCCCGCCGTCCCCGGCATGGTGCGGGGCGAGCTGCTGGCTGCCCGTGAGCACTCCGCAGGCGTCGGAGGTTGGCTGTGAACGCCGCCACCACCGCCTCCGTGCGGATAGGCCGCTTCTACACCTCGGCCCGCCGCCACCCCTGGGTGCTGGGCAAGGTAGCCGACTGGCGTATCCCGCTCGGCCCGTTCACGCCCGCCCAGATTCTGCTCGCCGTCGGCGGCGGCTTCGTTCTGGTCAAGACGGTTCCGCTGTGGTCGTGGCTGGGGCCCGTACCGATCGCCGCCTGGCTGCTGGGCATATGGGCAGTGCGCCGTCCGAGGATCCAAGGGCGCGCACCGCTCCCGGCCGCCCTGGGCTGGCTGCTGCTGTTCTGGCAGCCGCGCGGGGGCCGGATCGGCGGCCGCGCGGCCCGCGACCACACTGCTCGCCCCTTGGCCGGTGGCTTCGTCGTCGAGGGCAACGGCCCGGCCGCGCCGATCCCTTCGGCTCCGCGGCCGCGAGTTGCCGAGCGTACGCAGCGCCGGCAGGCACCACGGGCGCGGTCGGGCCCTCGCCCGGCGGCTGCCGACGCTCAGCCTGTCCGGCCGGTGTCGGGTGTGCAGCAGTTGCTCGCTCTCGCCGAACAGGGGGGTGCGCGATGAGGGTGCCGATCCGTCACATCGCCGGGCACCTGGTGTGGTCGACGCACGGCAGCGTGTGGGCCGTCTACCGCCTGCACCCGGGCCCGGACGCGCAGGGCCGCCACGAGGAGACCGTGCAGGGCACCTTTGTGTCGGCCGCCGTACGCGAAGAACAGCTCGCCAAGATCACGCATCTGGTGCGGTCCCTGACCGGGGCACCGCGGCTGTTCGGCCTTTGCGCCCAGGTCGATCCCGGGGAAGTCGCTCTGCGCATGATCGAGGGCATCGAGCCCCCCGGAACTCCGCCGGGCCGAACGCACCCGTGGGTGGAGAACATCGAGGCCACCCTGGATCTGCTGGACGGGCAGGAGATGCACCGCCGCACCCTCTGGCTGGCAGTCCCTCTCCAGACCGAGGCCTGCCTGCAGATGACTGCTCAGGTCGGCGCGATGTGGGCCGAGATCGCCCCTGCGCTGGGCTTGCGGCCGACGCCGGTTGCGAGGCGGGAGGTGACCGCGTACCAGGAGCAGGCCGCGCGGGTGGAGGCCGCTCTCGCCGGCGGCGCCGCGTTCCGCCCCGCTCGCCCGGCGGAGATCGTGTGGATGGTCCAGCACGCTCTGCACCGCGGTATGGACGAGCCGCTGCTGGCCGAGGCCGAGAGCAGCGAGTTGTACGGCGGGCAGGTCCGCGAAGGGGTGCTGCACTCCCCCAGCTACGCCGATCTCGGGCAGGCCCGCCTCCAGGAGGGCGGCATCGACCCGGATCTCGACGACGTCAAAGAGCTCAAGGGCGCCGACCGGCTCACCCGGTCGGGACGCAAGGCGTGGTGGCGGGTGAAGACGGCCTCGCCACTGCGCCGGCGGTGGCTGCAGATAGAGTCCGACGCCGGCACCGGCTACCAGGCGCAGTTGGCGCTGGCTGAGTGCCCGCCCGCGGTCAGTGTGGATGCCGCCGATCTGTTCGCTCAGCTGGAGACGCTCGATTTCCCCGTCGACTACACCGTCGACCTGACGCTCGTCCCCGCGGAGAAGGCCCGCGAGCAGGTGCGGCGCAAGCGCAGCGAACTCGTCGACCAGGCCGACCAGTACGACGCCCGTCCGACCGGCATGCCCGCCTCGCTCCCGGACGCCGCCCGCGACCTGGGTGAGCTGGACGCCCGCCTGTCGCGCACCTCGGTCGAGGTCGAGGTGCAGTCCGTGACCGTGCTGAGCGTGTGGGGGCCGACCGCGGCGATCTGTGATGCCCGCGCCCGGGCGTTGGCCTCGCTGCTCGGCGGCGCCGACTACCGGGCCGTCCGCCCGGCCGGCCTGCAGGAGGCAATGTTCCTGCTCGGGCTGCCGGGCACCACACGGCCGGGCGCGGTGCGGGAGTTCACGCAGCACCAGGTCTCGGAAGACTGGGCGCTGGGCGGTGCCTTCACCATAGGCGAGGTCGGCGACCCCAACGGCATGTTCCTCGGCCTCGACCTGGACTGCGGCACCACCCGCCCCGTCATGATCAACGTGGCGGACGCGCCGAAGCACGACGCCAGTGCCTCCCTGGGCATCGTGGGTGACCTGGGGGCCGGGAAGAGCGTCCTGCAGAAGCTGATCACGGAGGCGGTGTGCGCGCGCGGCGGCTGCGCGATCTGCATCGACCGCACCCCCGTGCGCGAGTGGGCAACCTTCGCCCGTACCGCCGCGCAGGGCCGTGTTCAGATCATCGACGCCGCCCAGGCTGAGGTGTCCATCGACCCGCTGCGCATGTTCGACGGGCCCGAGGGCCGCCACTACGCCTTGTCTTACCTGACCCTGCAGCTCGGCATCGGCCCGATGAGCACCAACGGCGAGGTCCTGCACCACGCCGTCGAGAGGGCCGCCGCCGGCGCCGCTCCCTCCATGCGCCGCGTGCTGGAGGTCCTGGAGGAGATGGCCACCAGCGAGGTGGGCAAGCGGCAGGACGCGGCGTCCACACTCGCCGGTCTCGTTCGCGTCGTCGCCACCAACTCCCTGGCAGCGATGGTGTTCGACCCCAGCCTGCCCCCGGTGCGGCTCAACGCCTCCAGCACCTCCGACATGATCGTGATCACGACCGCGGGTCTGAAGCTGCCGCCCAAGGCGGCGTTCGCCAACCCGGAGGTCTTGCACCAGCAGCCGCTGGAGGCCCTGATCGGGCGCGCCGTGCTCTACCTGATCGCGGCGCTGGCCAGGCAGACCGCGTTCGAGGACCCGGAGCGGTTCACCGCGGTGGTCGCGGACGAGCTGTACTGGCTCACCTCGTCGGCTGAGGGCACCGCGCTGATTCACGAGATCCTCCACGACGGCCGCAAGCACGGCGCCGGCCTGCTCGCCGCCTCCCACGACGCTGAGGAACTCGGCCCGGACCGCGGGCTGATGGCGTACCGGGGGCTCGCCCGCACCGCCGACCGTGAGCGCGCCCGCCGGGGCCTGGAGTTCGTCGGGCTCGATCCGGACGATCCGGAGCTGCTGCGGCTGGTGACCACCGGCCTGTCCCCCGTCGGGCAGCGCGGCCGCGAAGGGGAGTTCCTGCTGGCCTGCCCGCGGCAGAACACGGGCCGGATCAAGGCCGTCATCCCCCGCATCGGCCGGATCACCACCTCCATCGCCACCACACCGGGCCGTCGTACGAACGCGAGCATCACGCACGCCTCCACTGGGACCGACACGGCCTGACCGAAGGAACACGATTCATGACCATGTCGTCTTTCAGCTCGTTCCGCACCCAGCGCATCGCCCGCGCGGCGGGCACCCTGATGGTGATCGCCCTCCCGGCCGTCCTGCTCGCCCTGGTCGTGGGGGCGGACGCGCCCAAGGCGTGGTGGCCGCAGACCGGACAGGCCTTCGCCGCCGACCAGCCTCACGCCGAATCGGCGCGCCGGGATCCGTGCGATCTGATCGTGGGCCCGGCCAAGGAGTACTGCCAGCGCGGCCACCACTCCGCCACGACGTCGTCCGCCTCTGCTGGCGAGGCCTCCCCCGAGGGCACCAAGGTGTGGAGGGTGCTTGCGCCCGTGGCGGGACTGGCCGCCGTCGGCGTGTGGCGGCGCCGGGGTGCTGGCGGACCCGGGCGGCGCTGAATGTGGCGCCCAGACCGCGGCACGCTCCGCTCGGCTGGCACCGTTGTCCTGCTCTCCGGCATGTTCCTTCTGGTCAACAGCCAGGTCGTGTACGCGGCAAGCAGCAACAGCGAGACGGGAGACTTCCTCGCTCCGTTGAACATCACCTCCTCCGAAGGTGTGCCGATCAACGGCTACGAGCTGAACGCCGAGGGCGGCTCCATCGTCAGCCTCAAGACCCAGGCCCTGGCCTTCGCGCTGTCCGGGCTGTTCACCCTCATCCGCCTGCTGGTCGGGCTGGCGGGATGGGCGATCGAGATGGCCTTCAGATTTCCGCTGCTGAAGATCCTGATCCGCCCGGCGCAGAAGGTCTCCGACGCCTACAGCACGGTGGTCGTCGACGCACTCGGGCTGAAAGGACTGCTGCTGGCCTGGGCATTTGTTTTCGCCGGTTTCATGATCGTGCGGGGGCGGGTGGGCCGCGGGCTGGGGGAGATCTTCCTGACGCTGCTGATCGCGGCGTTCGCCGCGTCCGCGTTCGTGCGCCCCGACTACCTGCTCGCCCAGGACGGCCCGCTGGGGCGGTCCCAGCAGGTGGCCGCCGAGGTCGCCAAGGAAAGCGTCGATTCCTATCACTGGGGCGGCAAGCTCGCCAGCCTGGGCCCCTGCGACGGCATGGCCGGCATGCAGGAGGTCAAATGCCAGCAGCGGGAGAACGAGGCCCCCGTCTCCTCGACAGACGTGGCCCGCCCCCTGCAGGACGCCGTCAGCAACGCGGTGATCGTCAAGCCGTACATGCTGCTGCAGTACGGACGGATCCTTGACCCGGCCAAGACCAGCGATGCCAAGGCCTACGCCGTTCACTTGAAGTGGATCAGCGGCGGCTACAAGACGAGCACCGAGAAGGGCGGCGGGAAAGACTACTGCGCCAGGCAGGCCAGCCCAGTCGGCGACTACTGCCGTGAGCACGCCGACGACGATCCCTGCCGCTGGGTCATCGGAAAACAGGCCAAGAAGTGGTGCCAACGAGAGGACGACGCCGATCGCGGGCTGCCTGAACTGACGCCCGGCGGTGAGCTGCTGGATTCCGTCAGCCCGATCGTGTCCGAGGAGGATCGGGAGTTCGCTTACTTCCTCGCCGATCTCAGCCGGGCCGGGCCGGTCGGCAAGGCGGCTGCCGCCTATGCCGAGAAGCCCACCTGGTGGCGAGTCGGCGGCGCCGTGCTCCTGCTGGTCGCCGCCCTGTTCATCTGCGGCATGCTCCTGTCCTCGGCGATCGTCTTGCTGGGGACCCAGGGCATCTGCGCCGCGGCCGCGGCCGCGGGTGGCGTCGTCTTCGTCGCAGGCATGCTGCCCGGGCCCGCCCGGCAGTCGGTGTGGAAATGGCTGTCGCTGTGGGGGGTCTCAGTCCTCGCGCTCGTCGGGGTGTGCGCGTTCATCCCGGCCTTCGGTATCGCCGTGGACGCCACCATCACCGACGGACCCGACCTGATGGTCGAACGGATCCTGCTGATCGACGTGCTAGCCATCGCGGGCACGGCCGGCCACCGACGCATGCTCACCGGCATCACCTCCTTCGGCCGGCGCATGGCACTGCGGATGCGCTACGCCAAGGTCGGCGGCACCCACCTGCCCGGCGACACCTCCGAACTCGGCGCCGCCCTCGCCATGCACTCCCCCGCCGCGACGGCCGGCTACCGCGGACTGCGCCCCCTCATCGGCGTCGGTGCCGGTGGGGGCGGGTACGGGATGCTCGGCACCCGGCATCGGCTGATGGGGGCTCTCGGCGCGCTGACCGACGGGGCGGGCCTCCCCGTGGACACCGGCAGCATGCTCGCCGAGGCCACTGCCGAGGCCGGGCGCGGTCTGGCCCCGCTCACCGCGGCCGCGGCAGTAGGCGGGCTGGGAGTACGGCTCGGCGGGAAGGCCGCGTACGGGCTCCTGATCGGCCGCCGGCCGGATAGGGAGCAGCTGGTCAAGTGGCGCAAGCCCACCGCCGACGGGGATTTGGATGCGGGCGGCCCGGTGGCTGGCGGTGCCGGTCCAGGCGGAGGGCCGCGCCGTCCTGGAGGTCCGCCCGACCGGTACCGCAACGAGGACGGCGAGGTCGTCAACCGCAACACCGGCCAAGTACTCCACGACCAGCACAGCGATCGCACCCTGCTGTCCACCCGCGCCCACAACCGGCTGGTCCGCTTCCGCGGCTACCGCATCCTCAACCGGGGCGGACGCACCGCCTACGGCACCACGGTCGGTCTGCCGGCAGGCGTGCAGCGGGCCCGCTCGGCAGGCTCGCGGTACTCCCAGGACGCCCGCCAGCAGGTACGGGTGTGGGCGAACACCGTCCGCGAGGACAGCCGGGCCTGGGCCGACACGGGCCGTCACGTGGCCCGTGTCCTGCGGGAACACACCGACGATAGCGGCGGACCCGGCCCCTTCGTCAGCCGCCGCCTGCCGACCCGTGCGGCACCGGGCCCACGGCAGACCGGATCATCCAGTTCCCCGGGCCGCACCATGCCAGCCTCCCCGCAGGCCGCCTCGCCCCCTCCTTCGGCCATCCCACCACCGGCCAGCTCCCGGCCGGTCTTCCCCGGCGGCAAAGGCGCGAGCAGCAGCACCCGTGCCCAGGCGCAGGCCCAGTTCCAGGAGCTGCTGCGGCGGACCTCGGCCGACGCCGAGCGGCTGCGCCGGCAACGGGAACAGCGCCAGCGCGACGACGGCGATGACGACGGTGGTGAGAACGAGTGAGGCGGGCCCGGCACCGTATCGCGCGATACGGATGTGTGGTGCTGCTGCTGGGGTTCGCGGCCGTGTGTTGTGCTGTACCGGTCGGGAACGCGATCAGCGCCTACACGGCTCTGAAGACGGGCTCCCGGGGCGACGGGGACATCACGGCGGGCGGCAGCGCCGCAGACATTCCCGCCCGGATGCTGACCGCCTACAAGAAGGCCGTCCGGCAGGTCGGAACCTACGTGCCGAAGTGCCAGGGCATGCGCTGGCCGGTCCTGGCTGGGATCGCCAAGGTCGAGTCGAACCACGCGGTGGGGCGGGACATCGCTGCAGGCGGCGACATCCGCCCGAAGATCTACGGAGTGCTCCTCAACGGCTCCGGAGCGGGCGGCAACACCACCATCGTTCCGGACACCGACGGCGGCGTGTGGGACGGCACTTCTGGAGGTGAGCGTGCCGTTGGTGTGTTCCAGTTCCTGCCCTCCACCTGGGAAGCCGTCGGAAAGGACGCCAACGGCGACGAGGTGGCCGACCCGCACAATGCCGACGATGCCGCGCTCGGCGCCGCGGTCTACCTGTGCGGCCAGGGCCGGGACCTGACGAAGCCGGCGCAGCTGAAGGCCGCGATCTGGCAGTACAACCACTCGAGTGCGTACCTCGCCAATGTGCTGGGGTGGATCGACCAGTACACGGCCTCCGCTAAGGACCCGGACCTGAAGTACGTGTCCGGGAAGGTCCGCACCGTCATCGAGGCGGCGCTCGCCCAGCGGGGTGTCCCGTATGCGTGGGGCGGCGGCAACGCCAAGGGCAAGTCGGCCGGCATCTGCTGCTCGCCGAGCGGGAAGAGCGGCGCGCACATCGAAGGCTTCGACTGCTCGGGCCTGACCGTGTACGCGTACGCGAAAGCCGGTGTCCGCCTACCGCGCACCGCGGCTGCCCAGGCAGGAGTCGGCCAGCGGATCCCCGCCAGCCACGGCGCCGGTGCGCTCAGGCCCGGGGACCTTGTCTTCTACGCCACGGCTCCCGGCCGCGATCAGACGATCTACCACGTCGGGATTTACCTGGGCAGCGGACAGATGATCAACGCCGCCCGCCCGGGGACCGTCGTACGGGTGGACACGGTCAGTGCGATGCCGGGCTTCGCGGGGGGAGCGCGGTTGCTGTGACCACCCTGCCCCGCTCACCGCGTCTACTGCTGGTGAGCTCACTCGCGCTCGCCGCCCTGGGCGTCGCCTTGTTGGGCCTGCCGCACGGCCCACAGCCTCCACACCCCGAGCCGTCGTCGGTCGCCACCTCGGACCCGCCGTCGGCGAGTCCAGCGCCCACCGACGACAAGGCGACCGTCGGGCGTGCTCCCGCCACCACTCTCACCGGATCGGCGCCGCAGGTGCGGGGCTCCGCGCTGCCGCTGCACGGTGAGAGCGTGGTCGGCGACCGGGCCGTCCAGCGGTCACTGGAGAAGGCCTGGCCCGCCGACCTTCCCGTCCAAGACGAACGGGAATTACTCGCGCCCGGCCGCGAACTGCTGCGTGCGGATGCCACCGGCGTCGGCCGCTCGCGGTGGCCCCACGTCTTCTCCGGCCGCTCGGGTGGGGCGGTGGCCCCGGCGTTCGCCACTGCCCGCTTTCGCATCCAGGCCGCCATCGCCCGCTCCCACGGCGGCCGCGACAGGGCGGTCGTGCACCTGGTGTGGGCCGGCACGGACCGCGGCGGCACCTTCACCGACCTGCGTATCACCGACTGGTACTTCACCCGCACCATGCAGAAGGGAGCAACCACGTGGACTCCGCTACCCCAGACCTGACGGACCGGGCCGCCGAACCATTGACTGGTGAGGTAGTCGGCCTGGTCACCAGCCTGATCAAGGCCGTCGGCTGGCTCTACGGCCACTGGTACCTGCCCGCTCTCGCCGTCGCCGTGTGTTGGGGCGGGGGCGAGATGCTGGTGCGTCATCTCGCCGCCCGCGCTTCGGCTCAGCGGATGGCGCTGGAACTGCGTTCCAGCCGGCACTTCGACCCAGGTCTGGAGGAAATCTTCCGGCGTGGCGTGCAGCTCGCCTGGGCGTCCACGTCCGTGCCCTGGTCGGCGCCCCGCCGGGCGAAGACCGTACAGATCCGGCTGCGTGCCGACGGCTCTCACCCGCTGCGCTACCGCATCGAGGGCCCCGCCGGCGGTGAACGGCTGCTGTCCATCACTCCGTTCGGGCCGGACGTCACCGTCCACCGCGCCCGGCCCATCACCGACAAGCCGCGTGAGCATGTGGTGCGCGCGGAGTTCATCCTGCGCGGCAAGACCACCGCTCCGCTGCGCGACGTCCCGCTCTCCCCCGATCCGCTCCAGCCGCTCGTCGACGCCGTGGCCGACCTGCGTGCCGACCTCGGCGACCTCGCCGAGCTCCGGCTCGACATCCAGCGCGCCCCCAAGTGGGCGCTGCGGGCGCGTCGCCTGCAGCTGATGGGTGCCGCGCGCCGCACCGAGCGCCGGGAGGCTCAGCGGGCCGCGCGCTGGCTGCGCCAGGATGCGGGCGGCATCGAGGACTCCTGGAGCGGGCAGCTACAGCAGCTCCTGTGGAACAGGCCCGGCCCGGGGACCAGCCGGCGGCTGGTGATGCCTCCGGTGCCCCGCCGGGTGGAGCCTGCCGAGGCGCTGGGCAAGCTCGCCGAGAACGACCACCTGGTTCGCGTCCAGCTCCTGGTGATGTGCGCGTCCAACGTCGAAGGCCGTGCTCAGGCGCGGCTCGCCCAAGTCCAGGCTGCTCTCGACGTGTTCGGCGGCCGCTCCCGGTGGGCGATGCGCGGATGGCGGATCGGGCCGTGGCGGATCGGCGCGGACCGCTGGCCCACCCGGCGCGGTTTCATACGCCGCTGGGATCGGGGGCACTGCCAGCCGCCCCGCGCGAACTGGGTCAGGCTGGAAGAGATCACCGGTCTGCTCAAGCCCCCGACCGTGCACTGCCGTCTGCCCATGTTCGCCAGGGACCTGCCGACCTTCGCCTTCGGCGATCCCGCGCTGCTGCTGCAGGGCACCTACCGTGGCCCGGACGGCAGACCGCGGCTGGTCGCCACCTATGCCGAGGAGACCCTGTTCGAGGTCGCCGTGGGCAAGGCGGGCGGCGGCAAGACCGAACGCGCCCTCGCGCAGGCGATCGGTTGGGCACACGCCGACGGCGGACTGGTCTTCGTCGACCCGCACCGCGACTCCTGGCCCCGGGCCGCCCCGTTCCTGGCCCACGAGCCCCTGATGGAGCGGATCGCACTGTTCGACCTCAACGCCCTCGGCCCACACCCGCAGATGGGTGCGTGGAATCCGCTCGGCATGCACCAAAAGCAGGTGGCGCATGAGGTTGTCGAAGCCGTCGCCGACGCCTACGCCTCGGTGCTGGCCTGGGACGACGCGACGGCGCCGCGCGCGCTCACCATCCTGACCGCCGCGCTGACCGTCCTGGTCGCCGTCAACGAGGCGGCCTGCCGGGCCGGCCGGCCCGAGGACCAGGCCACGCTCTTCCACGTCCGGGCGCTGCTCACCGATACCGCCTTCCGCCGGACCGCACTCGCCGTGGTGGCAGAGCGGCTGGATGCGGAAACCCGCTCCTGGTGGCAGGCGGTGTTCCCCACCCTGCCGCCCGACGCGTTCGCCGTGGTCCTCAACCCGATCGCCCGCCTCGCCGCCAACCCCGTCACCCGCGCCTTCCTCGGCCAGCCCGCCGGCGCCTACAACATCCGCACAGCGATGGACACCCAGAAGATCGTGTGGGTGTGCCCCGGCGGCAACGGACCCACCCACCGGCTCCTGACCGCCCTCCTCGCCCGCGACCTGCTGCGCGCCGCACGCTCCCGGCGCGACACACCCCAGGAGCGGCGGGTGCCGTTCCGCCCGTACTTCGACGAACTGATCACCCTGACCGGCGCGGCACCGGAAACCATCGCCGCCATGTTCGAGGACTTCCGCAAGTACCGGTGCCACGTCCACGGCATGACCCAGCTGCTGGCCCGCCTGCCCACACCGGTCCGGCTGTCCCTGGTCCAGAACGCGTCCACGCTGGCCACCACCGCCGGCTCGATGTCCGCGATCGCGCCCGTCACCGCCGAGTGGGGCGATGAACCCAGCCCACACCGGATCGCCACCATGGAGCGCTTCGAGCACTACGTGTCCATGACCGTCCACGGACACCGCATCGGCCCCGTCCAGCTCCGCGGACCCCACCTCAACGACGTCTTCGCCGACCACGCCCGCCCGCAGGACATCCCCGCACTGGAGCGGGCCGCCCGCGCACACGCCGGGACCCTCCCCCTCAATGAGCTCACCGCCAGCGCCGCAGCCCAGCTCGATCGCGTCACCACCCTCCTCACCGACCTCACCCCCGCCAGAACCACAGCCGTCCACCTGTCGAAGGGAAACGGATGGACCTGACCACCACACAACCCGACCGTACGTCGCCCGGCTTCGCGCCCAGCCCCGTGGAGCCGCTCCCGCATCGGCTCCTGGCCACACTCGCCCAACACCGCATGGCCACCACCCGCCAGCTCCTCGAACTGCTGCGGCCCTGCTGCTCCCGCCAGGTGGTGTCGAAGCCGCTGAACCGGCTGCTGCGAGACCACCTGGTCGACTTCCTGGTCCTCCCCCGCTCCAACCACACCCGCGTCTGGTACCTCACTGCGAGGGGTGCCCGGCTCACCAGAGCCTGGCCGGCGCTGCGCGGCCGCCCGCCATACCCGATCACCTCGGCCACGGCCGCCTCACTGAGGGCCCCGCACTCTCTCACTGTCCTGCGCACCCACCTGGGGTTCGTCGCCGATGCCCGCCGCTGCGGCGACGAGCACGACCGCCTCAACTGGCCCCCTGAGGTGGTGCACCCGATCGACGACAACGAGAAGACCGTCGCTGACGCCCTCATGCACTACACGCTCGTCGACGGCCATCAGCGGCAACAACTGTGGGCATTCGTGGAAGTCGACCGGGCCACCATGAGCAGCGAACGCCTGACAGCCAAGCTGATCGAATACGCGAGGTTGTGGGCGTATGAGCCACAGCCGGCTGGCTGCGCTGGTATCCGGTGTTTCCCCGGATCCTTTTCGTACTGACCGACACGGGACGACAGGTGATCACCAACCGGATCAGCGACCTCCAGGCCGCGGTCGCCCACCATCCGCTCGTATCCGACCTGGCCCATGAGGTGCCGCTGGGGGCGGCCTCTCTGGACGACCTCGAAGAGCACGGCCCCACCTCCGACGTGTGGGTGCCGCTTGTCGGCGGCGAGCCGTGCCCGTGGACGCGGCTGGAACACCAAACGGCTCGCCGAACGGCCGCATTCGGAGACGCGTTTGCCTGAGGAGGTTGTTCACGCAAGGGGCACAAAAGCAGGTTAGAAGATAAATCGACTTTGGCTGCCGAAAAAGAGTAGATACATCCCGATTTGTACGGGTGAACGAGCTGGCCGTGCTGGGCTGTTGAGAAGCGGATGCGTAGCGTTGCGACTACGCACACGCGTATCCGCAGCTGGATCAGCCCGCACGTCTGGGGTGCAGAACGGCATCTGGGGCAGCGGTCTGCCGCACCGCGTCGTACGGGGAGGCATCGTGAAACGACGCGCAACCCACTCCGCTATCCAATACCGACAGACCGCCGCGTCCCTCACGCTGTGCGCTGCACTTGCCCTGGCCGCGTGCAGCTCGTCCGACGGGAAGGACGAGGCCAGCGGCGAGTCGTCATCCGTCACACAGTCGCCGACAGCGTCCGCCAGCGCCGATCCGAAGGAGACCGCGAAGAGGGAAGCGATCGCAGCGTACGCGGCCTACTGGCAGGAGATGGAAAAGCTCTACGCCGACCGAACGGGCAAGAGCGGGCGCCTTGATGAGTACGCCGCTTCCGCTGCCTTGAAGAACGCCGAGACAGACGCCAAGCGCGCCCATGACCGCGGCCGCATCTACACCGGCAGCGTCGTCGTCACCGACCAGACGGTGACCGAGGTCAACGCCACAGGCAAGATCCCCAACGCGATCGTCTCCAGTTGCCTGGACATCTCCAACTGGCAGACCGTCGATGCCAAAACAAAGAGGCCTGTGTCTCTCGCGGCCGACCGGCTGACGAAGTACCGGATCGAAAGCACCGTGGAGAAGTACCCAGAGGGGTGGCGCGTCACCCGCGATGAGCCGCAGGGGACGACATGCTGACCCGCCGCATCGCCGTCACCGCAGCAATCGTCGTAGCCACGGTGTTCGCCGCACCCGTCAGCAGCTCTGCGGAGGACGACCCCAAGGGCGGCGGTGGCATCGAGTGCGGCCTGTACAACTGTCAGGTCGAGGTCGAGGTGCCCGGGCAGGCCGGCGGCCAGGAAGGCGGCAGCAGCGGATCACCCGGCGGCGATGCCGGCGGCTCTTACGAGAATCCTGACGGCACTCTCGACAAGGTGTGCACCTACACCCTGGCTGACCCGCAGCCACCCGCCGGCAGCCTGGACTGGGAAGGCCACCAGCCTGGTGACGGAGCCGTGTACGAGAAGTCCTGCTCGGTGGCCCCCGACGGCGAAGAGGATCTGTGGGTAGCTGAGATGGTGTGGCTGGCTGAGCCGCCCGGGCAGGAGGCCGTCGCCCCGGCTGTCTTGGCGCAGCGGGCCGTCGACTCCATGACGCTGCTGGGCCCCGACATCAACATCAATCCCAGGCCCGGCGGTACGGGCTTGGTCGGCATGCCGGTGTGGATGGCCGTGGACAAGGCGCCGACGACCTGGGGGCCGAACACGGCAAGCGCTGCGGCCGGCGGGGTCACCGTGACCGCGACGGCGAAGGTGGCGAAGGTCATGTGGGCGATGGGTGACGGCTCCTCGGTCACCTGCACAGGTCCTGGCACGGTCTACCGGAAGTCGTATGGCCTGAAGGCTTCGCCGGACTGCGGTCACGTCTACACCCGGCCGTCGGCCGACACATCCGGTGGCACGTACACGGTCACCGCGACGTCGACCTGGGTCATCAACTGGCAGGGCGGCGGTGCGAGCGGCCAACTGACCGAGATCCGCACCTCCTCGGTGGCGGTGGCCATCATCGAGTCGCAAGCCGTCAATTCGTAAACGCCGCACACGATGGAAGGGCTGCAGTCCGATGGACAGCACTCAGACCTCCTTTGCGCCGCGTCATGAAGCACAGCGGCCGACTGATCTGCCGGTCAGCACCGGCACGAAGAAACGATCAGGCCGTACATGGTCGGTGCCCGTTCTGCTGGTGCTGGTGACGCTGATCGGTGCGCTCGGTGGGGCGGTCGTCGTGGCGCGGGCCGGAAACCGGGTCGATGTCCTCGCCGTCGCGCGGGACGTCCCGGTCGGCCAGCAGGTCACCGCACAGGACGTGAAGGTCGTGTCGTTCGCCGACGATCCCGGCCTGTCCCCCATCCCCGCCGCCCAGCGCGCCTCGGTCGTAGGCCAGCGCGCAGCAGCTGACCTGCACCCCGGCGAGCTGCTCACGCGCTCGCAGCTGCGTACGCGTGGCGGGCTGGGAGACACCGATCAGGTGGTCGGCGTCGAGCTCAAGCGGGGCTTCGTGCCGCGCGGCGAGCTGCGGCCGGGCGACAAGGTAGCCGCCGTTGTCCTTCCCGCCCAGGGAGCGGACTCGGGATCTACGGGATCTGGGGTCACGGGGAGCGAAGTACCGGACACGATCGACGCGACGGTGAAGTCGGTCGGCACCCCGGACTCGACCGGTGCCCTGGTCGTCAACCTGGTGGTGGCGCCCGCGGACGGTCCCCTGCTGGCGACGAAGGCTGCGGCCAAGCAGATCGCGCTCGTACGGCAGCCCCGGCAGAGCGGGAGCTGACCGTGGCTCTGATCGCTTTGGTGTCCGCGAAGTCGGACGGCGCTACCACCTCCGCGGCGGCCCTGGCCCTGGCCAGCCGCAGACCGGTGCTGCTCGCCGAGCTCGACATGGCCGGCGGCACGTTGCGCCACGGCCTATTGCGCGACGTGCCCCGCGGGGAACATCGCGAACGCCTGGACGGGAGCATAGGCTTGCACCGCCTGCCGCAGGCCGACTGGGAACGCGTCAGCGCCGAGCAGGACTTCACGCCGCAGGTCGCGCAGCACCTGTGGCCGCTGGACGACAGCGACTACCGGACGGCGCTGCCGGGACTGACCGATCCGCGGCAGGCCGCCTCCTTGGCGTCGACCTGGCCGACCCTACTCAACGTGCTGCAGCTGACGGACCAGCAACTGGGCTGGGACGTCCTGGTCGACGGCGGGAGGATCGTGCTCAACGGCGGCCACCTGCACCCGGTCCTGACCCCCGCGCCCGTGCTGTGGGAGGCGGACCTGGTGCTGCTGGTGGTCCGCACCACCGAGGCATCCCAGGCGCTCGCCCACCCGATGGTGCGCGCGCTGCAGGACGACCTCGCCGCGCAGGGAACCGGTGCCCGGGCCCTGGGGCTGCTCGTGCTTGGCGAGGGCTACCGGCCCGACGACGTCGCCCGGGGCCTGGAAGCGCCGGTACTGGCGGCTCTGCCGTGGGATGCGGCGGCCGCCGCGTGGCTGCGGACCGGCGGGCGGATGCCGCGCGGGGTATCCCGTTCGAGACTGATGCGCGCCGCCCGGGACGCCATGGAGCCGCTGCGGGAATACGCCGACCGGCGGCGGCTGCACCTGCAGATGCGGCAGGTGCAGGCGGCCAACCCGGCGGTGCAGCGGATCGTCCAGCAGCTCGGACAGCGGGCGGTGCGTCATGGCTGAGCGGCACTACCCGGATGAGGTCAACGGACGGCACGTGGCCACCCGGTTGGGAGGTCTGCTGGCCGACCATGCCGCGACCTGCCCGCCCGCACACCCCGAACCTCAGAATCCCGCCCCGGGGGCTGCACCGTTGGTACCGGCATCGTCCGGACCTTCGATGCCGGTACACGCCTCGCCGGAGGCCGGGCCTGCCGATACTGCCGCGGCGGCTGCGCTGCCTGGGGCGCTTCCGGTGCCCTGGGGTGAGATAGCGAAACTGCGGCAGCAGGTCGCCGAGGACGCCGACCAGGTCAAGAGGGACCGGCGCCAGGCCGGCGCCCCGCTAGGCGCCAAGGATCTGGAGGAGGCAGTGCGCGCACGGGTGCGCAGCCGGGTCGCGCAGTGGGCGCAGGCGTGGTCGCTGACGCACCCGCCGCTGTCGGGCGAGGAGTTGGATCGGGTCCGCATCGAGGTCTTCAATCTGATCTTCCTGGCGGGTGCGCTGCAGCGGGTCCTTGACCGGCCGGGCGTGGAGGACATTCTGGTCGACGGGGCATGGATGTACGTCGACTCGCAGGGCAGGCCGCGGGAACGGGTCCGCTCGCCGTTCTCCGGCAAGACGCAGGCCGTGGAGTGGGTCAACCAGATGGCCGCGACGTCCGGGCACGGTGAGCGGCTGCTGTCGTACGCCACCGGCAAGGTGGAGTTCGACCTGCCGGACGGCTCCCGTGTGGCAGCCACCCTGCTGACCGACGACGTGACGATCGCGATCCGCCGCCACGTGGCGGAAGCGGCGACCCTCGCTGATCTGGAGGCGTGGGGCGCCCTCGACACGCTCGTCGCCTCGTTCCTGTCGGCGGCGGTGAAGGCTGGCCTGTCCATCATCATCGCGGGCGACATGGCGACGGGTAAGACCACGTTGATGCGGGCCCTGGGCCGCGAAGTCCCCGCGCACGAACGGCTGGCGACGCTGGAGAGCGAGCCGGAGCTGCGGCTGAACCACGACGCCCCCGACCGGCACGCACACGTGCTGGCCTTCCGCACCCGGGAGGGCAACGGCGAGAAGGACGCCACCGGACAGGTCACGCTCGCCGACCTGGTGCCCGTGTCCCTGCGCTACAAGGCGACCCGGGTCATGGTCGGCGAGGTCCGCGGCCAGGAGGCCGTGGCCATGCTGGAGGCGATGATCGCGGGCGGGGCGGGCTCGATGTGCACGCTGCACGCCAAGGACCCCGAGGCCGTCATCGACCGGCTGATGGTGCCGCTGGCCCGGGCCGGGCTCAGCGACCAGGCCTCCTACCGGCTCATCTCCGCTGCCGTCGACCTGATTGTGTACGTCGACGCGATCGACGAGACCGACCGGGGCGACCAGGTGCACCGGTTCGTCTCGCACGTGTGGGAGACAGCTGGCCGCGGCGAAGGCGGTGGTGTGGCGTTGTCGCAGCTCTTCGGGCCGCGCGAGGACGAGGGCGAGATGCGCGCGATGCCTGCCCGGACGCCGATGAACGAGCGCCGGATGCGCAAGCTGGAACGCAAGGGCTTCCACCGGCGCTGGCTCGTCGACTACCCGAACGGACAGTGGCGGCCAATGCGCCGAGCGGGAGGTGCCGCGTGACCTCGTATCTGTCTGCGCTCGGCATGCTCGCCGGTGCGGTGGTCGCCCTGGGCCTGACCGGGGTCGTCGCCGCACTGCGCGGCTGGCGGCCCGAGGTGCGCGGTGTGCGGCGCGGCCTGATACGGGGCCGGCTGGTCCGGGTGGTGGAGGAGCTGCCGCCCGGCTGGCGGGACAACTACCGGCTGCTGCTGACCGGGGCCGCGGGAGCGGGCGCGCTGATGTGGTCGCTCACCGGGTGGCCGGTGCACGGGCTGCTCGCGTTCGCGGCGGTGGCCGGGCTGCCGTTCGTGCTGTACCCGGGCGGTTCCGGCCGTAGGGAGGTGGCCCGGCTGGAGGCGATCGCGGAGTGGCTGCAGCAGCTCGCCAGTGTGCGGGCCGGCGGCAAACCGCTGGAGGCCACGATCGTGGACCTGGACACGGCCCCGGCGCTGCTGGAGCGGCCGGTCCGCCAGCTGGCCGACCGGCTGAGCTCCGGCGTGCCGGCACGGCGGGCCTACCGGCGACTGGCCGATGACCTCAACAGCCGGATCGGCGACGACATCGCCCAGTTGTTCATGGACCACGTCACCAGCCGCGGCCCGGGCCTGGCACGCGCACTGTCCGCCCAGGCCGCCCTGGTGGCCCGGCAGGGCACGGATCTGCGGGACATCAACGCCGAGCGCGCCAAGGCCCGTTCCGAGGCCCGACGGGTGTCCCTGTTCGCGATCGCCGTAGTTACGGTGATTCTCGTCAACGGCTCCTACTCACAGCCGTTCGCGACCGCGCTGGGCCAGCTCGGGCTGCTGGTGCTGGGGGTGCTGTTCGTCGCGTCACTGCTGTGGCTGCGCCGGATGGCCATGCTGGAGGACGAGCCGCGCACCCTGCTCACCGCCGAGGAACGGGCGAAGGAGAAAGAGGGTGAGGCGGCATGAGTGTGTCCGTCCCCGGCATGCTGCTGGGCGCCGTAACCGCGCTCGGTGGCACGCTCGCGGTGCGCAGCCTGCTGCCCCAGCGGACCCCGCTTGATCAGGTCCTGGACCGTACGCACGCCCCAGCCCCACGTGCCGCATCCACGGGGAGGGTGACGAAGGGGTCTGCGGGGTGGGCGGAGCGGGTCGGTGCCCGGCTGATGGAGACTGATGCGTTCCTGGCCCGGCTGCCCGCCCGGGACTTGAGTCTGCTGGAGATGGCGCCTGCTTCGCTGTTGGGCCGCTGCGCCCTGTATGGGCTGGGTGGGTTTCTCATCCCGCAGTGGATCCTGTTTCTGCTGCGGGTGGGCGGGCTGGCGTTGCCGTTCGTCATTCCCGCGGCCGCTGGGGTGGGCGTCGCCTTGTTCATGGTGTTCAAGTGCCTGGACGACGTCCGTGACAAGGCCACCGACGCACGCCTTGAGTACCGCTACTACATCGCCTCCGTTCTGGAGCGCGTCGCCCTGGCTCGCAGCTCCGACGCCGGCGCGGCCGAGGCCCTCGCCCGGGCCGTGGAGTCGGGGGACGGACGCGCCGCGGTCCGTATCCGGGACACCGTCGAGCACGCCCGCTTGGCCGGCCTCAGCCCCTGGGATGCGCTCGGCCGGCTCGGTACCGAACTCGGCGTGCCCGACATGTCCCGCCTGTCCGCCTCACTCAGTCTCGCCGGGGAGGAACAGGCAGCCGTCTACGACCAGTTGGAGGCCCAGGCCGAGGTCGTGCGGCGGGGTCTGCTCGCGGACCGCAAGGAGAGGGCGAACGTGGCCACGGAGAAGATGCATATGCCGTCGCTAGCGATCGTCTTCCTGATGGCCGTCTTCCTTCTGGCTCCGGCCCTCGTCCGCATCCTGTCGTTCTGACTCGCCCGGCGGTGCCGTCGCGGCCGGGCCGTGAATCTCTGGAGGAGACCATGCACACCGTCCGTACCCGCCTATCCCGTCTGCTGGACGCGCTGCGTCGGCACGGCGCTTTGGCCCGGGCCCAGGTGCAGGACCGTGGCGCCTCAGCCACCGAGTGGGGCCTGATCCTCGCCGCCGGGGGCACGATGGTCGGCGTCGTGTACGCCGCGGCCAACACCACGGTCGGCGAGAAAGCCGCACAAATACTGGGCTTTTGACCATGCCGACGACACGCACACGCCCCTGGCTGCATCTGGCCGGCCGACGGTGCTGGAGGGGAGACCGCGGCGCTACGGCCCTGGACATGTCGATGGTCATTCCGCTCGCGTTTCTGCTGCTGTTCACCCTGATCCAGGGCGGCCTCTGGTTCCACGGCCGGTCGGTGGCGCAGCACGCCGCTCAGCAGGCCGTGGACGCGCAGCGGGCCTACAACGCCGCGCCGGGCGCGGGCAAGGCGGCCGCCGACGCATTCCTGGCCCGGATGGGCGGCTCCCTGAACGGCGCGTCCGTACAGGTCAGCGACGACGGCGAGTCCGTCAGCGTCTTCGTGGAAGGCAGCGTGATCAATCTGGTGCCGGGATGGAGCGGACACGTCCACCAGAGCGTGCAGGCCCCCGTCGAAAAGTTCCGGCCATGACCTGCCGAGGGCGGTGGCCCAGCCGGGGAGACCGTGACCGCGGCAGCGCCGCGTTGACCACGGCCATCTTCGTGCCCGTGGCGCTGATGCTGATCGGCTTGACGATCGCCTGCGGGCGGGTGGCTCTGGCCGAGGGCGCCGCCGACGCGGCCGCCCGGGATGCCGCGCGCACCGCATCACTGGCCGGCGACCCGGCGTTAGGCGAGGCGGCCGCCCGCCGGGCGGCGCAGAGCAGTCTGGCCATCTCCGGCATCCGCTGTGCCGCCATCCGCGTCGAGTTGGACACCAGCGGACTCGCCGCGCCGGTCGGGCAGGCCGCCCGGGTGACGGCCACCGTGTCATGCACCGCACCGCTGAGCGAACTGGCGCTGCCCGGCGTCGCCGGGTCGAAAACGCTCACCAGCACGAGGACGTCCGTCGTTGACACCTGGGCAACGAGAGCTCTTGGGTTCGCCAACTCCGAGGTGGCCTTGTTGCGGAACTCAGGCGCCGAGGGATGTGAGGATGGTGGCTGACCACATGGGTTCGCTAACTCCATCCTCCCCGCTTTGGACACAGTCCAGCATCGGTGGCGACGGTGACGGCACACCGTGGCTGCCACGCCAGTTCGTTCCGTGTGGGAAGCTGCGGTGTTCTGTCGGCCTGGAACCACCGGTACAAACCGACTGGCAGGAGTCAGGGGAGCACTTCCGCCCAGCTCAGTTGCGCAAACTATGTGCGGCGGTGGGTGTCGGGCCAGGTCGTCGTGCCGTCGGCGCGGACATCGGTGAGGTCGGCACCATCCAAGTAGGCATCCGACAGGTTGGCTCCCCGCAGATCAGCACCGTGCAAGATTGCCTGCCGCAGGTCAGCGTGTTCCAGATGCGCGTCGCGCAGGTCAGCGTGCGCCAACCGGGCGCCTCGAAGGTGGGCGTGCCGGAGATCAACGTTCACCAATTGGCCGTCCTCCAAGTTGCTATTGGGCATGTAGGCACGGGACAGATTCGAATGGCGCAAGTTGGCGCCCTTCAACTGTGCCTTGGAGAGCTGTGCGCGGCGCAAATCTGCTCGCGACAGGTACAACGTGTACTCCTGAGAATGCCCAGGACGGCGGGCCAGCACGTGCATGGCGGTCTGTACGTCTGGGGCCCGGGTGGTCAGCCAAGGCACTTGGCGGTCCACGGTGGGCGTGGGGTGTTCTGGTCCGTCAGGGGCTCCGACCGGCCACCGAGCGTGTTCACGGACGAATGCGCACAAGGCATCGGTGACCGTCGGCCGGTCGTCAGGGGAGTTCTTGGCGACCCGTTCAAGGGCGTAGATGCCCCCGAGCCGAACATCGAGCGTCTCGCTGCCAAGGTGATCGATCGCGCGGGTGAAGCGTTCCGTTATCTGCCCCTCGCGGGCGAGCCGGAGTTGCTGCCAGCCGACGGCTGCGCCCGCAACTACGACCAACCCGCCTATGGCCTGCAGCAATTGGCCGCGGAAGTCATTCTGTACCTGGGACTGGGCTTGTTGCAGTTCGACGCGCTTCTCTGCGCTTGCCACATGACCCAGCTCGCGCGACGTGAGGGGTGGATAGATCATTCGGGGCAGCCAGACGACGGCAGCCAGAGCGATCAGTATGGCAACTCCACCCAATGTGCCAAGCGCCCTTGGATGCGACCGCATTGGTGCCACGTTCCCCCCTACCGACGAGTCTGGACGCGTACCTTTGCCCAACTACAAGGGCCGTCAGTCTCCGTGCTCTGGAAGCCGCCAGGAATGTGGGCGGTATCTGAAAGGACGGGAGCAGGTGCCAGCGCAGATGCTCAACCCGCACACGTCATACAGGCAGCGGGTGTCGTTTCCAGTGGTGGAGGTTTCTCACAGATCCTGGGTCCAGACCCCGACTGGGTGTTCGTCTGGGCGCAGCGACAGGTGGGGCTGGCGGTCGAGGAAGTCGTCTCCACCGGGCTGCCAGGGGAAGGATCCGTCGCGGTTGGGCCAGACGACTTGGAGGAACGGGAACGGGGGCTTGCGGTAGTAGCCGATCGCGGTGCCGAAGAACGCCTTGTAGCAGCGGTAGTCGACGCTTTTGAGGACGACCGGGACGTTCGCGATGTCATGCCACTCCTGGTCGGCTTCCAGCAACTACCCCTCACTGGCCCGCTTCGCAAGATCGTTGAGGAGTGTCTGCATCTGCGAGATGTCCAGGCCGAACAGTGCCAGCTCGGGTATCCGGTGCTGGTGCCACAGGCCGATGGTGTAGGCCCAGCCCGGTCCCTGGTCGTCGGCGGGAATCATCATGACCTGCCAGCCGTGCTGATGGATGGTGTCGACGGTCGACTGGGTACGGGGATCCAGTTCGTTGACGTCCTGGCAGACGACGCAGTGGCAGGCGGTGTGACCGGTGGGCATAGCCGTGAGGCTATGGGGGCTGGTTGGCCGCAGGGTCGGCGGGAGGGGCTGGGGCGCGCCGACGGAGTGGCGATGGCTGCCGAACTGAGGACTTTTCTGACACGGGGTGGCACATGACCAGATGGGGTCGGCACCCTGGCCTGCACGGCAGTTGCCCGGATCGGGGCGGGCTGGAGGTGTTTTACGCGGGCACCGTGCTGATCGCGTTCCTGATCATCGGTCTGGTCATCGATGGCGGGCTGGCCCTGGACCGCATGTCCGAGGCTGATTACCTCGCGCAGGAGGCCGCCCGGGCCGGCGCCCAGCAGATCGATCCGGGCCAGGCCATCACCGGGGAAGCCCTCATGGTCGACCCGGACGCCGCACAGGCAGCCGCCGGCGCCTTCCTCAGGAACGAAGGCGTCGACGGTGACGTCGCGGTCGCCGAGGACAGGCAGAGCCTGACGGTGACCGTGCACGCCAACTACCAGCCCTACTTCGCATCCCTGCTCGGCGTCGGCGAGCTGTCGCTGACAGGGACCGGCTCTGCCACCTTGCTCCACCAGCCCGGAGGCTGACCCGCATGCCCCACTCCCCCACCCCCCTACACCACCGCGGCCACGGTGTCGTGCGCGGGCTGGTCGCGCTCGCCGCGCTGGCCGCTCTGTTCGGCGGCGTGCCCGTGCTGCTGCTGGCCGCCGGCACGCTGCCCGCAGCGGTGCCGACGCTGGACGCGGCACGCGAGATGCTGCTGCGCCCGGACGAGGATGGATCCGGGCTGCTGGCCACGATGACCGTGGCGGCGTGGGTCGCATGGCTGTGGCTGGTGGTCCCCGTCCTGATCGAGGTCGTCGCCGTCCTGGCCCGGCGGACCACACCGCGGCTTCCGGGCATGGCGGCCGGTCAGCGGCTGGCCGGCCTCCTGCTGGGCAGCATCGTGCTGGCCACCCCCGCCGCAGCAGCCAGTGCCGCCACCCAGGCGGTCACTGCCACAGCACCCCACGCGCCGCCGGCCGACCAGGCGACAAAGAGCGCGCAGAGTACCCACGCCCCGAGCACGGCATCGGAGGAGACGGCACTGGCTAGGAAGGTCCAGGAGTTCACCGTAGGCGCGGAGGACATCACCTGGTGGGAACTGGCCGAGCAGCTCCTGGGAGACGGCACCCGCTCCATCGAACTGCAACGCCTCAACCCCGAGGTGCCCACGACCGCCACAGTGGTGCCGCAGGGTACAACCCTGCGCGTGCCCGAGAACGCCGTGGTGCTCAGCGAAGCGCCGGACTCCGGCCTCGATACTCAGCTCGTCTCCAACGCGCGGGACGCGGCGCCAGACAAGGAAGGGAGTGTCGTCACCGTGGAGCCCGGCGATTCCCTCTCCCAGATCGCGGCCGAGGAACTCCATGACGGCAATAAGTGGCCGCAGTTGTTCGAGGCCAGCCGGGGCAGTCCGCAGCCCGATGGGTTGCCGAGGATCACGGATCCGGACTTGATCTATCCAGGGCAGCAGGTCACCGTTCCCGGGGCGGCACCTGAGCGACCCGATCGTCCTCGACCGGGCACGGACGACGGCTCCGCCGGTGAGGATTCCGTTCCCCCGCGCGAGGACGCCGCAGAGCGGGCTCCGGGCGGTGGCCCGTCGGCGGCACCGAGCCGGTCCGCCACTTCGGGAGCGAAACCTCCCGCGCCGAGCGGGTCGAGCGGTCCGACCGAGCGGCCCAGCCGGGGCCAGGGCGCCGCTGCCGGACCGTCAGCCAGCAGCGGTGCGTCGACCGCGCCCTCCTCGGGCGAGTCGGCCGGATCGGCGACGCCCACGACGTCGGAGTCCGAGCCGCCCTCGTCGTCGCCCGACGGCCAGGAGCCGCGACTACGGCTGGTGCTGGGCGCCGGTGCGCTGCTGGCCGCCGCGGTGACCGGGGCCCTTGCCACGCGCCGCATGCTGCAACGCCGACGCCGCAAGCCCGGCGAGACGATCGCCATCGCGTCGGAGACCGCGCCGGCCGAAGCGCAACTGGCGGCGGCCGCCGAGTCTGCCGGGCCGTCCCGTCTGGATGCGGCCCTGCGGACGCTGGCCCATCACGTGAAGGACGGCACCACTGTGCCCGCACTGCGGGCCGTACGGATTGGGACACGATCGCTGAAGGTGCTGCCCGACGATCTCACCGTGGAAGCGCCGAATCCGTTCACCGCCGGACGCGAGGGCTGGTGGGTGCTGCCACAAGACGCCGAGCTCCTGGACGACGGGGCCGCGCGCGGAGTGGCGCCGCCGTATGCGGGGCTGGTGACCCTCGGCAGCACCGACGACGGTGGCCTCCTTCTGGTGAACCTGCCCCAATTGCGCACGCTGCTGCTCGACGGAGACCCGCTCCACATCACCGAGGTGTGCACCGCCCTCGCCCTCGAACTCGGGATGAGCCCATGGGCGAGCGAGGTCGAGATCGTGACCATCGGGTTCGGCGAGGACCTGCCGCAGCTGCTGCCCACCGCACGGATCGCCCACATGCGCCACCCCGAGCACGCGCTGCGGGACCTGAGCGAACGGCTGCTGGAAGCCCGCCAGCTGCCGCAGACCCGCCATCAGCCGTATCTGCTGCTGTGCGCGTCGGCTCTGGATGCGGACACGGCCTGGGCGTTCGCCGACGTCATCGACAAGGCAGGAACGCTTCCCGTCGCGCTGGTGGCTCCAGCGTCCTCGACGGCCGCGCACTTCCCCGACGCGGAGGTCCTGGACGCCTCACTCAGTGCGCCGCAGACCCTCGGCTACGCCGACACCAGGATCACGGTGCAGCGCCTGGAACACGCCGCCTACCGGCAGATCATCACCGCGTTGCAGGTGTCCGGACAGCCGCCGCACGCGGCCGAGGGCCCTTGGAAGGGGGTCCCCAAGGAGACCGTCAGAGGGCGCGAGCCCGCCGAGCCGACTGCGCAGGCGCCCAGCCCACCTGCAGCCGCCGACGCCACCCGCTCCTCATCAGAGGCGGACGCGAGCGGTGAGGTCTTCCCAGCCCTGCTCGCCGCAACTACGGACCCGTCCGGACTTCGCCTGCCCACCGCCAGGACGGCGCATCCGACCGCCGCTGGGAGCGGCCCGGGCAGCGAGGTGGGGCCCCCGTCGCTCGCGAAGGCGCCCGGCGTTGAAAAGGCCGGGGCTGGCGACGCACAGGAGGAGTCCGTCAAGGGCAGTCCGGCGATAGCGGGTGGCGAGGGCGAGGCGCATGACCCGCACGCTCCGGAGATCCAGGTGCTGGGCCCGGTCAAGGTGACGGGCGTGGACAGCACCGGCCACGGCCCCCGAATGGCACAGCTCGCCGCCTTGCTCTACTTCCGGCCCGGACGCAGCGCAGACGTCCTGTGCTCCAACATGGACCCCGCCAGCCCGTGGACGTCCAGCACCCTCAACGCCCGGCTGCAGGGACTGCGCCGCTCCCTGGGCAACGACCCCGCCGGCCATCCCTACGTGCCACGCCGCCGTTCCGGCGAGTCCCCCTACCGGCTCTCCCCCGGTGTGCGCTGCGACTGGACACACTTCCTGCACGTCGTCGAGCACACCCTGCCCCTGGGGGCGGACGGGCTGCCGGATCTGGAGAGGGCGCTTGCCATGGTTCGGGGCCGGCCGTTCGGCGGCAGGCCACTGCCCTGGGCCGAGCCCCACCAACAGGAGATGACCACCCGCATCATCGACGTGGCGCACACCGTGGCCACTCACCGCACCGCACCGGGCCCGCACCAGGACCTCGACGCGGCTCGGCGAGCCGTCGCGACCGGGCTCGACATCGACGACACCGCGGAGTTGCTCTACCGAGACGCCATGCGGATCGAGGCCGCGGCAGGAAACCGTTCGGGCCTGCACACCGTCATCTCCCGCGTCCAACAGATCAACCGGATGCTGGACTGCTCCCTGGAGATCGAGACCGAGCAACTCATCAACGAGCTCCTCAGCCGCTCGGGCACGACGGTCCGCGCTGGGTCCTAGCCGGCTGCAGTGCCGGTGCGGGCAAGTCTGCGCAAGAGTCCTCAGACCTGCGCATTGTGGCTCTGAGCAGGTGTTTCTTCTGGGTGCGCAAACAAGGTGAGCGCCTGTGCGCACGGCGAGACTGCGGTGTCTAGAGCTGAGTTCGAGCGTGGTGGTGGGTGAGGGCCTGCCAGCGCCGCTCGAAGTCATTGGCCTCTTCAGCGATGTAAACGGAGGTGAGGGGCCGCTTGTACTGGGCAGTGATCCCCCGATCCGCGCACATCTGCGCAACGTCCGAATGCGCAGGGTTCTCGGTGTGCTCTCGCTGTTCGGCCCACACGTTGTAGACGCGCCAGCGCACGAAGTGCCGGCGCAGGTTCGCCGTGCTGATGGGCTTGTTCCCGCGGCCGAGCAGTCCCTGCTGTGCGCAGTAGACCGACAGTTGCTCGTCGCTGGGCTCGCTCCCCTGCTCGTCCTGGTACTTCATCCACGCGAGGTAGTACCGATCCGAAGCAGTAAGCGCCCAGGCCTCGGTCGAAGCGTGTGAGGGTTCGCCGGCAGGAGCATCCGCCTGAGGGTCGCGCAGTTCCTTGGCCGCCTGGGCCGGAAGGTTGACGAGTGCCTGTTGCGGTTCGGGTTCCTTTGCGTCCCGCTCGTCGACCTCCTGCTCGGCCGGATCGACTGCGGGGATCTGAGTGTGGGGCTCTGAACGGCCGAACTCGCGCTGCTGGAAGTCCGCGACGAAAGCCTTGAGGTCCTCGCCCGCGATGGGTTGGCCATCGGCGCCTGTGATGCCGTCCCGTTCGTACACGTACGACGCGAGGTTGGCCGCGTCAGGGTAGATACCGAATTCCTGCTCGTAGCTGTGCCAGGCGCTCAGAAAGTAGTCGGACCAGGACTGGTCCGACGCCTGTTCCTCGGCACTGGCCTGCTCGTCGGGTACGTCGTAGCGGTGCTGGAGGACAAGGAGCAGTGGTTGCAGCTGCTCCTCGGAGAGCGGTTCGCCGGCTCCGTTGGAGATGCCGTGCTGGTCTCGGAGCCATAGGGCCCACTGGGTTGTAGTGGGCTCCGCCTGGAACCGTGCGACGAACTCCTGGTACGCCTCAGTGAACCGCTCCTCCGTTGCGCTGGATGGCGGCCCCTGCGGCCCCCCTGGCCGTTCCGACAGTGCTGTGGACGCCTTCACCGGTTGCGCTGCTGCAGCTTCTGGCTCCGCTATCTCTTGCCCCTGATCCGTCACGGCCGCAGGCGCCTCGATACGCTCAAGCTCCGTCTGCTGCTGCGGCGTTGGGGGGAGTAGTGCGGGTTCGATGCCCGCCGCCGCGAGGCCGGAGGGCGCGGTCTCGGCGAGGGGGACGCCGTAGCGGGCGAGCCGCAGGGGCATCAGGGACTCCACCGGGGCCTTGCGGCGCCAGGAGCGGCCGAAGCGGGAGCGCAGCCGCGCCTGGTAGACGAGTCGTTCCTGCTCCAGCTT
>NZ_JBHWZP010000011.1:0-67071 GCF_042728395.1 Streptomyces sp. NPDC060205 | reverse complement strand
TACACGTGGTGCCCGGCCGGGAACGTCTCCCGGCCGGGCGCCACGCGTTCGGGTCTCACATTTCGTGTTTCTCGTGTTCGTGTTTCACGTGTTCGGGTCTTGAACGCGTTCCGGCGGCCACGCTTCAGAGGGTGTCGCCGGCGGGCCCGTCAGCCGTCGCTGGTCGTCACCTTCACCTCGTCGACGACCAGTTGCTGCGGGAAGCTGGTCGAACCGTCCGGGTCACCGGGCCAGTAGCCGCCGACCGCGAGGTTGAGGATCAGGAAGAACGGCTTGTCGAAGACCCAGGTGTTGCCGTTCAGGTCGGCCGGGGTGCGGGTCTGGTAGACGGTGCCGTCCACGGACCAGGTGATCTTGTTCGGCGACCAGTCCACCGCGAAGGTGTGGAAGGCGTCCGCGAACGCCTCGCCGTTCGGCAGCGAGTAGCCCGCGCCTATGCCGCCCGAGCCGGAGTAGCCGGGTCCGTGCAGCGTGCCGTGCACGGTCCCGGGCTCGAAGCCCACGTTCTCCATGATGTCGATCTCGCCCGAGTTGGGCCAGCCGACGTCGCCGATGTCCTGGCCGAGCATCCAGAACGCGGGCCAGATGCCCTGGCCGCGCGGGATCTTCATCCGGGCCTCGACGTGCCCGTAGGTCGCGGTGAACTTGCCGGAGGTGTTGAGCCGCGCCGAGGTGTACTCGCACGAGCCGTACCAGCACTGGTAGTTGGCCGGGTTCTCGCGGCGGGCTTCGATGACCAGGTGGCCCTGGCCGTCGAGCTTCGCGTTGTTGTTGCCCGCCGTGTAGTACTGCCGCTCGTGGTTGTTGACGTTGTCGCCGGTCTCGACCTGCCACTTGCCCTGGTCGACACCGGAGCCGGCGGCCCCGTCGAAGGTGTCGGAGAACGTCACGGCCTGGGCCGCCCGCGGAGTGGGGTCCGCGTGGGCGGCGGGAGCGACGGACGCGGCCGCGACGAGGGCGGCGGGCAGTGCGGCGAGAAGGCATTTGCGGAGCAGACGTGGGGAAGCCACGACTCTCCCTTCCGTAGGGCGTCCCTGTGCGGGGGCGCGCCCACTGAGGTGGGGGGAAATGCTTCGCCTCTCGTTCTAAGAAGTGAACGAGATCACTGTCAAGGCATAGGTACGGACCTTCCGTCCCCCCGGCCTCATCTGCCTCTTACGGTCACCGTTCGGTCATACGACACACACAAGTCCCGCCCGTGAGGCTCTAGTCGGCCGCCTTCACCGCCGCCGCCTCAAGGGACGGACCTCCGTGGTGGCGGCCCATCGGGATGACCAGGGGGGTGTGGCTGACCGGGTCCATCGTGATGCGGCAGGTCAGGTCGAAGACGTCCTCGACCGTCTCGGCGGTGATGACCTCCGCCGGGCTGCCCTCGGCGACGATCTTCCCGGACTTCATGGCGACGACGTGATCGGCGTACCGGCAGGCCTGGTTGAGGTCGTGGAGCACCATCACGACCGTGCGGTTCTCCCGGCGGTTGAGGTCGGTGACCAGGTCGAGGACGTCGATCTGATGGGCCAGGTCGAGATACGTCGTCGGCTCGTCCAGGAGCAGGACGGGCGTGCCCTGGGCGACCGCCATGGCGATCCAGGCGCGCTGCCGCTGGCCGCCGGAGAGCTCGTCGACGGGCCGGTCGGCGAGGTCCGTCATGTTGGTCGCGGCCAGCGCCCGGTGCACGGCCTGCTCGTCCGTCTTCGACCACTGCCGCCACCAGGTCTGGTGCGGTGAACGCCCCCGGTTGACCAGATCGATGACGGTCAGCCCCTCGGGCGCCACCGGGCTCTGCGGCAGGATGCCGAGCCGCTGGGCCAGCTCCCTGCTCGGGATGGACTGCAGCGCCCTGCCGTCGAGGTGGACGGCCCCTTCCTTGGGGGCCAGCAGCCGGGCGAGCGCCCGCAACAGGGTCGATTTGCCGCACGCGTTGGCGCCGACGATGGCCGTGATCCGGCCGGGCGGGACCGCCAGGTCGAGGCCGTCGACGACCAGGCGGTTGTCGTACGCCAGCCGCAGACCGCTCGCCCGCAGATCGGGATCGGGGCCGGGGGCCGACAGGGGTTCAGCCGACATGGAATCAACCTCCTGAGCCCGCGCGGTTGGCGCGGACGAGCAGCCAGAGCAGGACCGGCGCGCCGAGCACACCGGTGACGATGCCGACCGGCAGTTCCGTGCCGGGGACGAGCGTACGGGCGATGAGGTCGCCGCCCAGGACGACCAGTGCCCCGGTCAGTCCCGAGGCGACGGTGGGCGGCCAGGCCGTACCGGCCAGCCGCTGTGCGATCTGCGGGGCGGCGAGCGCCACGAACGCCACGGGCCCCGCGGACGCGGTCGCGAAGGCGATCAGACCGACCCCGGTGAGCAGGATGGCGAGACGTACGGGCTGGACGCGCGTACCGAGGCCGGTGGCCACGTCGTCGCCGAGCTGGAGCGTGCGCAGCAGGCGGCCGAGCAGCAGGGCCGTGGGCAGCAGCACGGCCAGGGCGATCGCGAGCGGGCCGACCTGCCCCCAGGTGCGGCCGTTGAGGTTGCCGACCAGCCAGCCCAGCGCCGCCTGCGCCTGGAACCGTCCGCCCTTGGCCACGAGATAGTCGGTGGCGCTCGTGCAGATCCAGGCCACGCCGATGCCGACCAGGATGATCCGGTAGCCGGTGGTGCCGCGCCGCCAGGCCAGTGCGTAGACGGTCAGGGCGGTGACCAGGGCGCCGAGCAGGCCGAGCGCCTGGGTGCCCAGGCCGCCGTCCCAGCCGAGCACGATGCCCGCGACGACGGCGGTGCCCGCGCCCTGGGTGAGGCCGATCATGTCGGGGCTGGCCAGCGGGTTGCGGGTCATGGTCTGGAACAGCGCGCCGGACACCCCGAAGGCGATCCCGGCGAGCAGTCCGACCAGGGCGCGGGGCAGCCGCAGTTCCTCCACCACGAGGACGGTGCCGGGGTCGCCGGAGCCCACCAGGGCCCGTACGACGTCGGTGAAGCCGATCGGGTAGTCGCCGGTGGTCAGGCCCCAGCAGAACAGGACGAAGGTGCCCGCGGCGAGCACCACGGACAGGGCCACGAGGCGGGGGCGGAAGACACCGGAGACGGGCGGGAGCGCCAGCCGGTACGTGCGGTGATGCGTGGACCCGGCCGAACGGGGCTCGGCGGCGGGGGACTTGAGGGCGGTACCGCTCGTGACGTCGGACTTCTGCCGCGGCATGGTCACACCTCCGCCAGATTGCGCCGACGGACCATGGCGATGAAGAACGGTCCGCCGATGAAGGCGACCAGCACCCCCGCCTGGATCTCGGTGGGCCGTGCCACGAGGCGGCCGAGGACGTCCGCGGCGAGCAGCAGGATGGGGGCGAGGACCGCCGACAGGGGCAGCAGCCAGCGCTGGTCGGGGCCGATGCCCGCCGACTGGGCGAGCACCCGGGCCACATGGGGGACCACCAGGCCGAGGAAGACGACCGGTCCGATGACCGCGACCGCCGCCCCCGTCAGCAGGGTGATCGCCGTGACGCCCGCCAGCCGGACCAGACCGAGGCGCCGGCCGAGCGAGGCTGCCACGTCGTCGCCGAGGGCCAGGCTGTTGAGGGCCGGGGCGCAGGCCAGTGCCAGTACCGCGCCGACGGCGAGGAAGGGCAGGACCCGCCACACCATGCCGTTGTCCGCCTCCGCGAGCGAACCCGCGGACCAGAAACGGTACTTGTTGAGCGCGTCCACGTCCGTGAGCACGATGGCCTGCGTGAACGACCACAGCATCGAGGTGACGGCGATGCCCGCGAGCGCCAGCTTCACCGGGGTCATCCCGGACCGCCCGAGGCCGCCCAGCAGATAGACGGCCACGGTGGCGATCAGCGCCCCGCCGAACGCGAACCACACATAGCCGTACAGCGAGTTGATGCCGAGGACGCCTACGGCGAGCACGATGGCGAAGGCGGCGCCCGCGCTGACCCCCAGCACTCCGGGGTCGGCGAGCGGATTGCGGGTCAGCGCCTGCATCAGTGCCCCGGCCAGGCCGAGGGCCGCGCCCGCGGTGAGTCCGAGCGCGGTGCGCGGGATGCGCGCCGACCAGACGACGTTGTCCACGAACCGGCTCGGCGCGTCGCCGAACAGGGCCGAGATCACCTGGTCCGGCGGGATGTTGGCCGCGCCGAGCGCCAGGGACAGCAGACAGAGGACGGCCAGGACGGTTCCCAGCAGTGTCACGAGAAGGACAGGGCGCACTCTCTTGCCCGTCACCTTGCGGTCTCCAACGGCCAGCTCCCTTAGGTTAGGCAGGCCTTAATCGTAGTGGGGATCACGTGGTCCGCCGAGACGGGGCCTTTTGGTTAGGTAATCCTTACCTTAGTATGACCTGCGGTCCTCCGGCTGAGCCGGTTCCGCACACTCTGGAGGCACGGTCAGCTGTGTCCGGTTTCGAATCGCGTGTGTCCGGTGTCGACGAGGTTGACGCGACGGCGTACTGGCGTCGACGGCTCGACCCCCTCCCTCAGGAGGCGGTCCTCCCGGTCGACTTCCCGTATCCGCTCAAGCCCGGCGGCGCGCCGCGCACGATCAGCCGCACGCTGGACGCGACGGCCGACGAGGTCACCCTCCTGTCCGCGTTCGTGGCGCTGCTGCACCGCTACGGCGGCGCGCGCGACCTCACCGTCGGGTACGGGGGACTGCCGGTCCGGGTGGCTCTCGACGGCGGAACCGCGTTCGCGGAACTGGTCCGGCGTGTCCGTGCGGCCTGCGAGGAGGCCGCGGCCCACCGCATCGAACCGGCCGCGCTGATCGCCCAGTTGAGGCCGGAGCCCACCCGGGGCGGCGGGCTGCTCTTCAACACGGCGTTCGGGACGGACACCGCGTTCGGGACGGAGACCGCGTTCGGGACGGACACGGTGATCGGAACGGACACCGCCGTTGCGGCGGAGGGGGAAGCCGAGTCCCAGGGCTCGCTCGACCTCGCGCTCGAAGTCCGCGCCGGTGACGTCCGGGTCACCTACCGCCCGGACCTGTTCCGCGACGGGACCGCGCTGCGTACCGCCGGCCACTACGCCACCCTGCTGGCCGACGCGGTCGCCCGCCCGTACACCCCGGTCGGCGAACTGGACCTGCTGGACGCCGAGGAACGGCACCGCGTCCTGGAGGAGTGGAACGACACCGACCACGACGTCCCCCTGCGGACCTGGCCGGAGATGTTCGCCGACCAGGTGCGGCAGCGGCCCGACGAGATCGCGCTGGTCTTCGAGGACACCCGGCTCACCTACGCGGAACTGGACGAGCGGGCCAACCGGCTGGCTCACGCCCTCATCGCACGCGGTGCCGGACCCGAACGCGTGGTGGCCCTCGCGGTACCCCGCTCGGCCGAACTGATCGTCGCCGAGGTTGCCGTACTGAAGTCCGGCGCCGCCTATCTGCCGGTCGACACCGACTACCCGGCCGAGCGCATCTCGTACATGCTGGCCGACGCCCGGCCCGCCTGTCTGCTCACCACCGCCGAGGTTGCGGCGGACATCCCGCCGTGCGAGGGCATGGACGTCCTGGTGCTGGACGCGCCGGACGGCGTAAGGGAGTTGACGAAGTATCAGCCGGACGATCCGGCCCGCTCGCTCTCCGTCGGGAACGCCGCCTACGTCATCTACACCTCCGGTTCCACCGGCCGGCCCAAGGGTGTGGTGCTCTCCCACGCGGGCGTCGCCAAGCTGGTCGCCACACAGAGCGAGCGGTTCGGCATCGGACCGCACAGCCGGGTCCTCCAGTTCGCCTCGCCGAGCTTCGACGTGGCGTTCTGGGACCTGTGCCTCGGGCTGCTCTCCGGTGGCCGACTCGTCGTCGTACCCGCCGAGTTGCGGGTGCCCGGCGCACCCCTCGCCGACTACGCCCACGCCAACGGCATCACGTTCATGATCCTCCCGCCGGCCCTGCTCGCCGCGATGCCCGAGGACGTCGAACTGCCGCCCGCCACCCTGCTCGCGGGCACCGAACGGGTCTCGCCCGAGCTGGTCGGCCGGTACGCGCGCGGCCGGATGATGTTCAACGCGTACGGACCCACCGAGGCGACCACCAACTCCACCCTCGGCCTGTGCGATCCCGACACCCCCGCCGGGACGATCGTGCCGATCGGCGTCCCCGACCCCGGCACCCGCGCCTATGTCCTCGACGCCCGGCTCCGGCCCGTACCGGCCGGTGTCCCGGGAGAGCTCTACCTCGGCGGAGCCGGTCTCGCCCGCGGCTACCTCGGGCGGCCCGACCTGACGGCCGAGCGGTTCGTCGCCGACCCCTTCGGCCCGCCCGGCGAACGGTTGTACCGCACCGGTGACCTGGTGCGCTGGAAGGCCGACGGCCGGTTGGAGTTCCTGGGCCGCGCCGACGCGCAGGTGAAGATCCGCGGCTTCCGCATCGAACCCGGCGAGATCGAGTCCGTGCTGCGCGCCCACCCGGCCGTCGAACAGGCCGCGGTCCTGGTCCGCGAGGACCGCCCCGGCGACCGCAGGCTCGCCGCCTACGTGGTGCCCTCGCTGGACGCTGACCGGGACTTCGGCGAACAGGTCCAGGAGTGGAAGGACCTGCACGAACTGCTGTACTCGGCGGCGGGGACCGAGGGCGCACGGGACGGCTCGGCGGGGCCGGCCGCCGGCGCGGACGCGGGCTTCCGGGAGAACTTCGCCGGATGGAACAGCATGTACGACGGGCTGCCCATCCCCGTCGCGGAGATGCGCGAGTGGCGCGAGGCGACCCTCGCCCGTATCAAGGAGCCGGCGCCGCGCCGCGTCCTGGAGATCGGTGTCGGCAGCGGCCTTATCCTCTCCCGGATCGCCCCCGGCTGCGAGGAGTACTGGGGCACCGACCTCTCCGAGGAGGCGGTACGGGCCCTGCGCGCCCAGGTCGACCAGGTGCCGGAACTGGCCGACCGCGTGCACCTGAGTGCCCAGCCCGCGCACGACACCTCCGGGCTGCCCCGGGCCCACTTCGACACGATCGTCCTCAACTCCGTCGCCCAGTACTTCCCCGGCGCCGACTACCTCACCGGCGTCATCGGCGCCGCCGCCGAACTGCTGGCCCCCGGAGGGCGGCTATTCATCGGTGACGTGCGCAACGCCCGGCTCCTGCGCGTCCTGCGCGCCGCGGTGGAGACGCGCCGCGCCGCCGACCCGCAGGACAAGCAGGCACTACGGGCCGCCGTGGAACGCTCGCTCGCCTGGGAGGGCGAACTCCTCCTGGACCCGGACTACTTCGCAACCCTCGACAACTTCGACGCCGACATCCAAGTCAAGCGCGGCCACCACCACAACGAGCTGACGCGATACCGCTACGACGTGGTGCTGACGCCGACACGGACCCCTGAGGGCCGCGAGAAACTCCCCGCCCTTGAGGGGCGCGGGGAACTGCGCGACCGAGCTGAAAGCGAGGGCGCCTTTTCGGCCGGGCTGGCCGCGGGTGCCGGAACCACGCCGCCCACTCAGCCCGCGGGTCACGAGATCGCCCGGCCCCCCCAGGGGCGCGGGGAACCGCGCAACCGAGCTGAAAGCGACGGCGCCTGCGCAACCGACCTGGTCGTGGGCGCGGGAACCACCCCGCCCACCCTGCCCACGGGCGACGAGATCACCTGGGCCGCCGTGGCCGGCGGTGACGGCGACGCCCTCGACGCCCTGCTCGCCGCCCGCACGGCGACGCCCGCAGAGCACACACGCCCCCTCCGCGTCACCGGTCTGCCCAACGCCCGCCTCGCCGAGGACCTGGCCGCTCTGTCCGCACTCGACGACAGCAGCCGCGCCGCTTCCCCCGCCGACGCGCCGGACCCGGAAACCCTGCACGCGCTCGCGGCCCGGCACGGCCTGAAGGCCGTCGTCACCTGGAACGGTGTCGCCGACGACGGCAGCCTCGACGTGGTCTTCGGCCCCGGCGACAGCCTGCCCGCGACCCCGGGCAGGCTGTACCGCCCGTCCGGAACCGCCCCGCACGCCAACCGCCCGGCCCCCTTCCGCGACGTGAACTCCCTGATGAAGGCGCTGCGTTCGTACGCGTCCGAGCAGCTGCCGGAGTACATGGTCCCGTCCGCCGTCGTCCCCCTGGACCGCCTCCCGGTCACCCCCAGCGGCAAGCTGGACGGCGCCGCGCTCCCGGTGCCGGACTACGGGGCCCTCAGCTCCGGCCGCCCGCCGCGCGACGCCCGCGAGGAAGTGCTGTGCGCGGCCTACGCCGAAGTGCTCGGCCTGCGGTCGGCGACCATCGACGACGACTTCTTCGCCCTCGGCGGCGACAGCATCACCGCCATCCAGCTGCTCATCCACGCCCGCCGGGCCGGACTGCGGCTCAGCTCCCGCGATGTCTTCCGGCACCGGACGGTCGCGGCGCTCGCCGAGGCCGCCGACCTGCGTGCCGACGTGCGTGCCGACGCGGCGACCGGCACGGGTGCCGCGGCCGAGGAGCCCCCGCTCGTACGGCTCACCGACGCAGAACTCGCCGAGGTCCAGGGCGCGTACCCGGTCACCGTCCAGGAACTGCTGCCGCTCAGCCCTCTCCAGGAAGGTTTCTACTTCCACGCCCTCGTCGACGGCGCCGACCACGACGCCTACGTGGTCCAGCAGGCCCTCGAACTGTCCGGCCCGGTTGACGCCGAGGCACTGCGCAGGGCCGCCCAGCGCGTGCTCGACCGGCACGCCCCGCTGCGGGCCTGCTTCCGTCCGCTCGCCGACGGACGCCCCGTGCAGATCATCGCCGAGGGACTGGAACTGCCCTGGCACGAGGTGGACCTGTCGGCGCTGCCGCACGCAGCCGAGGCGCACACTGCTGCGCAAGCCGAAACCACAGCGACGGCCGAAGCGCGCGCCGACGCCGTCGCAGCCGAGGAGCGTGCCCGCCGCTTCGACCTCGCCCGCCCGCCCCTGCTGCGCTGCGCCTTCATCAGGCTCGGCGAGGACCGCGCCCGCCTCCTGCTGACGTTCCATCACAGCGTCGCCGACGGCTGGTCGTTGCCCGTCCTGCACCGCGAACTGCTCGCCTCCTACGGTGAGAACCCGGCCCCGCTCCCCGAGGTCGCCCCGTACCGCACCTACCTGCGCACGCTCGCCGCCGCCGACCGGGACGCCGCGCGCGAGACCTGGCGCGACGCGCTGGCCGGGATCGAGGAGCCCACCCGTCTCGTCGAGACGCCCGCCGACGGCACGCCGATCACGCCCGCGCAGGTCCGGGTCGAGCTGTCCGAGCAGGTCACCGCCCGGCTGTCGGCCCGCGCCCGCGCGCTGGGCGTCACCCTGGGAACGGTCGTCCAGAGTGCCTGGGGCCTGCTGATCGGACGGCTGACCGCCCGCCAGGACGTGGTGTTCGGCACCACCGTCTCCGGCCGGGACGCCGAGGTCGAGGGCATCGAGTCGATGGTCGGGCTGTTCATCAACACCTTGCCCACCCGCTTCCGCTGGGAGCCCTCGGACACCCTCGCCGGTCTCCTCGGGCGCCTCCAGGACGAGCAGGCCGCGCTCCTCGACCACCAGCACCTCGGGCTCGCCGAGATCCAGCGGGTCGCGGGGCTCGCGGGCAGCGGTGAACTGTTCGACACCCTCGTCGTCTTCGAGAACTACCCGGCCGCCACCGGCCTCGCCGACCCCTCCGGCCGTATCCGGGTCACGGATCACGAGTTCCATGACGCCGTCCACTATCCGCTCGCCCTGATCGTGAAGCCGGGCCGCCGACTGGACCTGCGTCTGAAGCACCACGCCCAGCGGCTCGACGCCGACGCCGTACGCCGAATCGCCGACCGCCTCACCCGCATCCTGCACGCTCTGGCGGCGGACCCCGGTCAGCCGGCCGCCGCCCTGGAACTGCTGTCGGCGGCGGAGCTGTCCCACGCCCACCCGTCCGGCGAACGCCACGACGTGCCCGCGACCACCCTCGCCGCCGCCTTCGGGGCCCAGGCCGCCCGCACCCCGGGTGCGACCGCGGTCGTCCACGAGGACGAGACCCTCACGTACGCACAACTCGACGCCCGTGCCGCGGAGTTGGCCGTCAGGCTGCGCACGAGAGGTGCCGGGCCGGGCACCGTCGTCGCGGTGGCCGTTCCGCGCTCCGCCGAGCTCATGGTCGCCCTGCTCGGCGTGCTCAAGTCAGGGGCCGCCTATCTGCCCGTCGACGTGGACTATCCCGCCGACCGGGTGACCCACATGCTCACCGACTCCGCCGCGACGACGGTCGTCACCACCTCCGGTACCGCCCACCGACTGCCCGAGGTCCCGGGCCTCACCCACCTCCTGGTGGACGCCCCGGCCGGTAAGCAGCCGCAAACCACCGAGCAGCCGGGCGTCACCGAACGGCCGGCAGCCGCCACCGCCGTCGAGGCGGGCCCCGACGACCCCGCGTACCTGATCTACACCTCCGGCTCCACCGGCCTGCCCAAGGGTGTCGTCGTCACCCATCGCGCGATCGTCAACCGGCTGGCCTGGATGCAGGGCGCGTACGGGCTGACCGCCGACGACCGGGTGCTGCAGAAGACCCCGGCCAGCTTCGACGTCAGCGTGTGGGAATTCTTCTGGGCGCTGTGCGAGGGAGCCACGGTCGTACTGGCCCGCCCGGACGGCCACCGCGACCCCGTCTACCTCGCCGAGCTGATCCGCGAACAGGGCGTCACCACACTGCACTTCGTGCCGTCGATGCTCGAAGCGTTCCTCCAGTCCTTCGAGGAGCCTTCCCGTCAGCCGGAGGAGACCACCGGGCGTCCCGCGTGGGCGGCCTCCCTGCGGCGCGTCCTCAGCAGCGGCGAGGCGCTGCCCGTCGCCGCGTCGGCCCGCTGGCTGGCCCTCACCGGGGTGCCGCTGCACAACCTGTACGGCCCCACCGAGGCCGCCGTCGACGTCACCCACCACACCTACGACGGCGCGCCCGGCACCACCGTGCCCATCGGACGACCCGTGTGGAACACCGGTCTGCGCGTCCTGGACACCTGCCTGCGGCCGGTGCCCGAGGGTGTCCCGGGAGAGCTCTACCTGACCGGCGTCCAGCTCGCCCGCGGCTATCACGCGAGGCCCGGCCTGACCGCCGAGCGGTTCGTCGCCGACCCGTACGGCGGGCCCGGCGAGCGCATGTACCGCACGGGCGACCTCGTACGCCGCCGCGCCGACGGAGTCGTGGAGTACCTGGGCCGCACCGACCGCCAGGTCAAGATCCGCGGGAACCGCGTCGAACTGGGCGAGATCGAGGCCGCGCTGACCCGGCAGACGTCCGTCGCCCGGGCCGCCGTGACCGTCGTCTCCACCGACAGCGGCGGCAGCGCACTCGTCGCGTACGTGGTCCCCGCCCGCGACGCCCACCCCGAGCCCGCCGAACTCCAGGCGGCCCTCTCCGACGCCCTGCCCGCCCCCATGGTCCCCGGCGCGTTCGTCGTCCTGGACGCCCTCCCGCTCACTCCCAGCGGCAAGCTCGACCGCGCCGCGCTGCCCGCCCCCCAGGCGGTACGGGCCGAGGTGCGCGCGCCCCGCGACGAGCGGGAGGCCGCGCTGACCGGGATCTTCGCCGCGGTGCTGAAGCTCGACGAGGTCGGCATCGACGACGACTTCTTCATGCTCGGCGGCGACAGCATCACCTCGATCGGCGTCTCCAGCCGTGCCCGCCGGGCCGGCCTCGACCTGAACCCCCGTGACGTCTTCGAGCACCGCACCCCGCTCGCCCTGGCCGCCGCGGCCACCCCGGTCGCCGAGACGCACGCCCCGCGCTCCGACTTCGCCCTCACCGCCGAGGAGACCGAGCGCGTCCACCGGCTCAGCCCCGGCCCGGTCGACGACATCTGGCCGCTCGCCCCGCTCCAGGAAGGCCTGTTCTTCCACTCCACGTACGACGCCGGCACCCTGGACGTCTACACCGTCCACGAGTCGTTCGACATCGCCGTCCCGCTCGACACGGACCGCCTGCGCACCGCCGTACGGGTCCTGCTGGAGCGCACGCCCAGCCTGCGCGCCGGGTTCACCAGCGAAGGCTTGCGCCAGCCGGTGCAGTTCATCGTCCGCGACCCCGAGATCCCCCTCGAAGAGGTCGACCTCTCCGGACTGTCCGTCGCCGAACAGGACGTGCGACTGCGGGAGTTGACAGACGCCGAACGCTCCCGCCGCTTCGACCTGACCCGCCCGCTGCTCTTCCGCCTCCTCGTCGTCCGCCTCGGCGAGGAGCGCGGAGACCGCCTGGTCGTCGGCCGCCACCTGCTCCTGTGGGACGGCTGGTCCGCCTGGCTCTTCCTCGACCAGCTCTTCGCCCTGTACGAGTCCGGCGGCGACCCGAGCGCCCTGGCCGCCCCCGGCTCGTACCGCGACTACCTGACCTGGCTTGAGGTCCAGGACACGGCCGTCGCCACCGCCGCCTGGCGCACCGCGCTGGCCGGACTCGACGAGCCCACCCTGCTCGCCGCCGCCGACCAGGGCCTGGAGCCGGACATCCCGGAGAGCCTCGACGCGCCCGTCCCGGACGAGGTCGGGGCACGGCTGCGCGACCTCGGCCGCCGCCACGGACTGACCCTCAACACCGTGCTCAACGCCGCCTGGGGACTGACCCTGGCGAGCGCGACCGGCCGCAGTGACGTCGTCTTCGGCACCACCGTCGCGGGCCGGCCGAGCGAGGTGCCGGAGATCGAGAACGTCATCGGCATGTTCCTCAACACCGTCCCCGCCCGGATCGCCTACGACCCGGCCGAACCCGTGCTCGCCCTGCTGCGGCGCGTCCAGGACGAGCGGCTGGCCGTCATGCCGTACGAGTATCTGGGCCTCGGCGTGCTGCAGGCCGAGACCGGGCACCGGCGGCTGTTCGACACCCTCTTCGTGCTGCGCAACAGCGACACCGAGGAGCGGCTCGCCGAACTGAGCGACCGCCACGGGGCCACCGCCGTCGCCAACGTCGACGCCACGCACTATCCCGTCAACCTGGTCGTCACCCCGGGCCGCAGCATCCAGGTCACCCTGACCCACCGGGCCGACGTCATCGCCTGCCCCCGGGCGCAGGATCTGCTCGACCGGTTCACCCTGCTCCTGGCACGGCTCACCGACGACCTCGACGCACCCGTCGGCCGACTCGACGCGCAACTGCCGAGCGAGCAGCAGAAATTGGAGCTTGAGCGTGCCGAGGGGCGGGTGCCCGACCCCGAGGACACCATCGCCGACCTGCTGGCGGCGCAGGCCCTGGCCACGCCCGACACCACCGCCCTCGTCTTCGGCGAGCAGACCCTCACCTACGCCCAGCTCGACGCCCGTATCAACCGCATGGCCCGACTGCTGATCGACCGGGGCGCCGCGCCCGAGCGGGTCGTCGCGCTCGGACTGCCCCGCTCCCTCGACATGGTCGTCGCGCTCTTCGCCGTCCTGCGCACGGGCGCCGCGTACCTGCCGCTGGAACTGGACTACCCGGACGACCGCCTCGTCGCGATGCTCCAGGACGCCCGGCCCACGCTGCTCCTGTCCACCACCGCCGTCTCGGAACGGCTGGCGGCGGCCGACACTCCTCGCGCCCTGCTCGACGACCCGGCCGTGACCACGGAACTGGCCGCCCATCCGGCCGACTTGGAGCGTCAGCACTTCAGCCTGGAGCACCCGGCCTACGTCATCTACACCTCCGGGTCCACCGGCCGGCCCAAGGGTGTCGTCACGCCCTACCGCGGGCTGACCAACATGCAGCTCAACCACCAGCGGGAGATCTTCGCACCGGCCGTCGCCTCGGCGGGCGGGCGCGGACTGCGGATCGCGCACACCGTGTCGTTCGCCTTCGACATGTCCTGGGAGGAGCTGCTGTGGCTCGTCGAGGGACATGAGGTGCACATCTGCGACGAGGAGCTGCGGCGCGACGCGGAGGCCCTGGTCGCGTACTGCGAGACCCACCGCGTCGACGTCATCAACGTGACCCCCACCTACGCCCATCTCCTCATCGAACAGGGCCTGCTGGAGGGCCACCGGCCGCCGCTCGTGCTGCTCGGCGGCGAGGCCGTGTCCGAGACCGTGTGGAACAAGCTCCGTGACACCGAGGGCACCTACGGCTACAACCTCTACGGGCCGACCGAGTACACCATCAACACCCTCGGCGGCGGCACCCTCGACAGCGCCACCCCGACCGTCGGCCGTCCGATCCGCGGGACACGCGCCCACATCCTGGACGCCTGGCTGCGCCCGGTGCCCGAGGGCGTGCCCGGCGAGCTGTACATCGCGGGCATCGGCCTGGCCCGCGGCTATCTGGAGCGGCCGGGCCTGACCGCCGAGCGGTTCGTCGCCGACCCCTTCGGCGAGCCCGGCGAGCGCATGTACCGCACCGGCGACCTCGTACGCCGCAACCCCGACGGCAATCTCGACTTCCTCGGCCGCACCGACGACCAGGTCAAGATCCGCGGCTACCGCGTGGAACTGGGCGAGATCGAGACCGCGCTCTCCCGGCACCCCCAGGTCGCGCACGCCGCCGTGGTCGTCCGCGACGAACGGCTCGTCGGCTATGTGGTCCCGGCCCCGCTCACCGGCGACGACCGCGACGGCGCCGAACGCGAACAGGTCGGCGAGTGGCAGGAGATCTACTCCGACGAGTACGAGGAGATCAGCACCGCCGTCTTCACCGAGGACTACGCCGGCTGGGACTCCTCGTACGACGGGCGGCCCATCCCCTTCGAGGAGATGCGGGAGTGGCGCGAGGCCACCGTCGCCCGGATCCGCTCGCTGCGACCGCGCCGCATCCTGGAGATCGGCGTCGGCTCCGGCCTGCTGCTGTCGAAGCTCGCACCGGAGGCCGAGGCCTACTGGGCGACCGACTTCGCCGCCCCCGTCATCCGCAAGATAGGAGAAGAGCTGGCGCAGGACCCGGAGCTGGCCGCACGCGTCACCCTGCGCGCCCAGCCCGCCGACGACCTGACCGGCCTGCCCGCCGACGGGTACTTCGACACGATCGTCATCAACTCCGTCATCCAGTACTTCCCGAGCATCGACTACCTGACCGCGGTCATCGAGGGAGCGATGCGGCTCCTGGCCCCGGGCGGCGCCCTGTTCGTCGGGGACGTCCGCAACCTGCGCCTCGCCCGGACGTTCCAGACGGAGATCCAGCAGGCCAGAGGCGTCACCGGGGAGGGCCTTGAGCGGGCCGTCGAGCGCGGGCTGCGCCTGGAGAAGGAACTCCTCGTCGACCCCGACTACTTCACCACCCTCGGCCACCGCGTCGACCTGCGCACCAAGCGCGCCCGCCACCACAACGAGCTGACCCGCCACCGGTACGACGCCGTCCTGTACGCCGGTGAGGCCGACCTCGCCCTGGAGCGCGTGCCGTCGGTCGGCTTCACCGCCGACCTCGATCTGACCGACCTCGTCCGCGCGGTCACCCCGCTGCGGTTCACCGGCGTACCCGACGCCCGGGTGGGCGCCGCCGGGGGAGTGGACCCCGAGACGCTGCACAACCTCGGCGCACGGCTGGGCTGCCACGTCCTGACGACCTGGTCCCGCGAACCCGGCACGTACGACGCCGTGTTCGTGCCCGACACCGCCACCGGTATCCCCGCCGACGGTCCCGGGCGGACCGCCGGGCTCTACCTCCCCGGCGGCGGCGAGGCCCCGTACGCCAACGAGCCCACCGCGGCGCGCGGTGCGAACAGCCTCGTCCGGCGGCTGCGCGACGACCTCAAGCAGCAGCTGCCCGAGTACATGGTCCCGGCCGCGTTCGTGACCCTCGACCGGCTGCCCATGAACGACAACGGCAAGCTGGACGTACGCGCCCTGCCCGACGCCGAGCCCGCGGTCGCCCTCGGCACCGGCCGCGGACCGCGCACCCCGCAGGAAGAGGTGCTCTGCCGTCTCTTCGCCGAGGTCCTTGGCCTGCCCGAGGTCGGCGCGGAGGACGGCTTCTTCGATCTGGGCGGCCACTCGCTGCTCGCCACCCGGCTGATCAGCCGGGCCCGCACGGAACTGGGCGCCGAGCTGGCGATCCGCGACCTCTTCGAGGCGCCGACACCCGAACTGCTCGCCGCACGCGCCGACACCGGGCGCCCCGCCCGCCCGGCCGTCGCCCCGGCCGTACGCCCCGACCGCGTCCCGCTCTCGCCGGCCCAGCGACGGCTGTGGCTGGTCGAGCGGATCACCGGCAGCGGTGTCGCGTACAACTTCCCGCTGGTCTTCCGGCTGCGCGGGGAACTCGATCTCGACGCGCTGTCGTCCGCGCTGAGCGATGTGGCCGGCCGGCACGAGGCGCTGCGCACGGTGTTCCACGAGCACGACGGAGAGCCGTACCAGGTCGTCGTCCCGGCCGCGGAGGCCGCGCCCGGCCTCACCGTGACGGACTGCGCCGAGCGGGAGCTGGACGGGCTGATCGAGTCGGCGCAACGCCGCCCCTTCGATCTCGCCCGCGAACTTCCCTTGCGCTGCGAGGTGTTCAGGGTCGGTCCGGCCGACCACGTGGTGGCCGTCGTCCTGCACCACATCACCACCGACGAGTGGTCCGACCGGCCGTTCCTGGCCGACCTGAACACCGCGTACGCGGCCCGGGTCGCGGGCGGGGAACCCGGCTGGACGCCGCTGCCGGTGCAGTACGCCGACTACACGCTGTGGCAGGAGCAGCTGCTCGCCCAGGTCGGCGACGAACAACTGGCCTACTGGACCGAGGCGTTGCGCGATCTCCCCGAGGAGCTGGCGCTGCCCCTGGACCGGCCGCGTCCCGCCGAACCCACCGGACTCGGCGGCACGGTCCGCCACGAGGTGCCCGCCGAGGTCGGCCGCACCCTGCGCGCGCTGTCCGGCGAGACCGGCACCAGCCTGTTCATGCTCCTCCAGGCGGCCACGGCGACCCTGCTGCACCGTCTGGGTGCGGGCGACGACATCCCGCTCGGCGCGCCCATCGCGGGCCGCACGGACAGCGGCCTGGACGAGCTGGTCGGCTTCTTCGTCAACACACTGGTCCTCCGTACCGACCTGTCCGGCGATGACCTGACGTTCCGTCAGCTCGCGGGCCGAGTGCGCGAGTCGGCACTGGCCGCCTTCGAGCACCAGGACCTGCCCTTCGACCGGGTCGTGGAGGCCGTCAACCCGCCGCGCGTGGCGGGCCGCAACCCGCTGTTCCAGGTGATGCTCGGCTACCACTACCGCCCCGACGGCGACCCCAGCCTGCTGGGCCTGGCCACCGAGTGGTCCGACATGGACACCGGCCGCGCCAAGTTCGACCTGCACTTCACCTTCGTGGACGAGTCGGACCAGCTGGTCCTCCTGCTCGACTACGCGACCGACCTGTGCGACGCGACGACCGCGGACCGCCTCGCCGGACGCCTGGTCGGACTGCTGGAACAGGTCGCCGACGCCCCGGACCTGCCGGTGCGCGAGGTGGAGGTGCTGACCTCGGACGAGCGGGCGCTCGTCCTCACGGACTGGAACGACACGGCCCAGGTCACCGTCCCCACCACCCTCCCCGAGCTGTTCCGCGCCCAGGCCGCCCGCACGCCCGACGCGCTCGCGCTGGTCTTCGGCGAACAGCTCCTGACGTACGCCGAGTTGGAAGCCCGCGTCGAACACACCGCGCGGGTGCTGGCCGGACTGGGCGTGGGCCCCGAGCGCACGGTGGCCGTCGCGCTGCCGCGGTCGGCGGACCTCGTCGTCGCCCTCCTCGCGGTGCACCGCGCCGGCGGCGCCTATCTGCCGCTGGACGCCGACTACCCGCAGGAGCGCCTCGCGTTCATGCTGGAGGACGCCCGCCCGGTGTGCGTGATCCGCGACGGCCTGCCCGAGGGGCCGGAGGGCGCGCTTCCCTCCTCGTACGACCCGTCGAGTCCCGCCTATGTCATCTACACCTCCGGCTCCACCGGGCGCCCGAAGGGTGTCGTCGTACCGCAGTCGGGCATCGTCAACCGCCTGCTGTGGATGCAGGACGCGTACGGGCTGACCGATGGGGACCGGGTGCTGCAGAAGACCCCGTCCAGCTTCGACGTCTCCGTGTGGGAGTTCTTCTGGCCGCTGATCACCGGTGCCGCCCTGGTGGTCGCCAGGCCCGACGGGCACAAGGACCCCCGCTACCTCGCCGAGCTGATCCAGCAACAGGGCGTCACCGTCGCGCACTTCGTGCCCTCGATGCTCCAGCTGTTCCTGGAGGAACCGACGGCCGCCGGCTGCACGGACCTGCGCCGCGTGATGTGCAGCGGCGAGGCCCTGCCCGTCCCGCTCGCGCACCGCTTCCACCGGACACTCGCCTTTGCCGAACTGCACAACCTGTACGGGCCGACCGAGGCGTCCGTCGACGTCACCGCCGTCCAGGTGCACCCGGGCGCCACCTCGGTGCCCATCGGACGGCCGGTGTGGAACACCCGCGTGTACGTCCTGGACGCCGCGCTGCGGCCGGTGCCGCCGGGCGTGGCGGGGGAGCTGTACCTCGCCGGTGACCAGCTGGCCCGCGGCTATCTCGACCGCGCCGGTCTGACCGCCGAGCGGTTCGTCGCCGACCCGAACGGCGGGCCCGGCGAGCGCATGTACCGCACGGGCGACCTCGCCCGCTGGACGTCCGAGGGCACGGTCGAGTACCTGGGCCGCACCGACGACCAGGTCAAGATCCGCGGCTTCCGTATCGAACTCGGCGAGATCGAGTCGGTCCTCGGACGCCACGACACCGTCGCCCAGGCCGTCGTCGTCCCGCACGGCCAGCGTCTTGTGGCGTACGTCGTCCCGGCGGCGGGGCGTGGCACAGATGGCACGGACCTTGCCGTTGATGTCTCCGCCGCTCTGCGCCGGCACTCCTCCGCCGAACTGCCCGAGCACATGGTCCCCGCGGCCTTCATGACCCTGGACGCCCTGCCGCTGACCCCCAACGGCAAGCTCGACCGCAGGGCGCTGCCCGCGCCCGACTTCGCCGCCGGAACCACCGAGTCCCTGCCGCGCACCCCGCGCGAGGAGATCCTCTGCGGTCTGTTCGCCGACGTCCTGGAGCTCGACCGGGTCGGTGTCCACGACGACTTCTTCGCCCTCGGCGGTCACTCCCTGGTGGCCATGCGGCTCGCCGCCCGTGTCCGGGCCGTGCTCGGCGCCGAGGCGTCCCTGCGCACGGTCTTCGACGCCCCGACACCCGCCCGGCTCGCCGACGCGCTCCGCGACGGGGCGACCGACGGGGCCCGCGCCGACCTGCCCGTCCTCGCCCCGGCGGACCGGCCGGAGCGGCTGCCGCTCTCCTTCGCCCAGCAGCGGCTGTGGGTCCTGTACCGGGTGGAGGGCCCGAGTCCCACGTACAACATCCCGCTGGTATGGCGGCTCTCCGGGGCGCTCGACGCCGACGCGCTGCGGCTCGCGGTCGACGACCTGGTGGCCCGCCACGAGCCGCTGCGCACCGTCTTCCCCGAGGAGGACGGGCGCGCGTACCAGCTGATCCTGGAGCCCGAGCGGGCCGGGGTCGCGGTGCGGACCGCCTCCGTGAGCGGTGTGGAGGAGCTGGCGCAGCGGCTGGCCGAGGCGGTCGGGTACGGCTTCGAGCTGGACCGGGAAGCGCCGCTGCGCGTGCACCTCTTCCGTACCGGCGAGGACGAACACGTCCTGCTGCTCCTGCTCCACCACATCGCGGGCGACGAGTGGTCGGACCGCCCCCTCACCCGCGACCTGGCCGCCGCCTACGCGGCACGCGCGGCGGGCCGTACGCCCGAGTGGGCACCCCTGCCCGTCCAGTACGCCGACTACAGCCTGTGGCAGCGTGCGGTGCTCGGCGACGAGAAGGACCCGCACAGCCTGGCGTCCCGCCAACTCGGCTTCTGGAAGCAGACGTTGGAGGGGCTGCCCGAGGAGCTGGCGCTGCCCGTCGACCGGCCCCGCCCGCTGGAGGCCAGCTACCGCGGTGGCGTGGTCGACATGGCCCTCGACCCGGAGCTGGCGGCGGGCCTGCGTGAACTGGCCCGGTCCGGCAACGTCAGCATGTTCATGATCGTTCAGGCGGCGGTGGCCGCTCTGCTGACGAGGCTGGGCGCCGGTACGGACATTCCGCTCGGCAGCCCGATCGCCGGACGCTCCGAGGAGGCGCTGGAGGACCTGGTCGGGTTCTTCCTCAACACCCTGGTGCTGCGCACCGACACCTCCGGCGACCCGGCGTTCCGCGACCTGCTCGCCCGCGTTCGGGAGACCGACCTGGCCGCCTTCGACCACCAGGACGTGCCGTTCGAGCGGGTGGTGGACACGCTCAGCCCCGCCCGCTCGCTCGCCCGGCACCCGCTGTTCCAGGTCATGGTCGTGTACCTCGCGGCGGGCGGCGAGGGGGACTTCCTCACCGGCCTCGACGCCCGGCGGGAGGAAGCCGGCGCGACCGGCGCCAAGTTCGACCTCTCCTTCGACTTCGTGGAGCGCGGCGGAGCCGACGGCACCGGTGCGGGCGGTGTCGACGGCGTGCTCGAATACAGCACCGACCTGTTCGACCACGCGACCGCCCAGGCGATCGGCGAACGGCTCGTGCGGCTGCTGCGGGCCGTGGCCGCCGCCCCCGACACCCCGATCAGCCGGATCGACATCCTCGGGGACGCCGAACGCCGGCGCATCCTCACCGAGTGGAACGCCCGGCCCCTGCTCGCCGGACCGACCACCGTGCCCGCCCTCTTCGAACGGCAGGCCGCGCTCTCCCCGGAGGCGCCGGCCGTCGCGTCCGACGGCATCAAGCTGACGTTCGCCCAGCTCAACGCCAAGGCGAACCGCCTCGCCCGGCTGCTCGTCGCCCAGGGCGCCGGCCCGGAACGGCTCGTCGCACTGGCCCTGCCCCGCACCGCCCGCACCCTGCTGGCGATCCTCGCCGTGCACAAAGCGGGCGCCGCCTACCTGCCGCTCGACCCGGACGCCCCGACCGCCCACCTGACCGACACCCTCACCGACGCCCGCCCGGTCCTGACGCTCACCACACGGCAGATCGCACCGCTGCTCCCCGCGGACGGCCCGCCGGCACTGGAACTCGACGCCGAGGCGACCGCCGAACTCCTCGCCGCCCAGCCCGCGACCGACCTCACGGACGCGGACCGCATCGCGGCACTGACCCCGCGCAGCCCCGCGTACGTCATCTACACCTCCGGCTCCACCGGCCGCCCCAAGGGTGTCGTCGTCACCCACGAGACGGTCGGCAACCTCTTCCACAGTCACCGCGAGACGCTGTACGGGCCCGCGAAGGCCCTCACCGGCCGACGGCAGCTGCGCGCCGGACACGCCTGGGCGTTCTCCTTCGACGCCTCCTGGCAGCCCCAGCTGTGGCTCCTCGACGGGCACTGCGTGCACGTCGTCTCCGACGAGACCCGCCGCGACCCGGAGCTGCTGGCCGCGGCCGTCGTCGAGCACGGCTTCGACTTCCTGGAGGTCACCCCGTCGTTCTTCGCGCAGATGGCCGAGACCGGACTCGTACGCGAGGACGGCAGCAGCCCCCTCGCGGTCGTCGGCGTCGGCGGTGAGGCCGTACCGAACGCCCTGTGGGAACGGCTCGGACGCCTGAACGGCACCGAGGCCTTCAACCTGTACGGGCCCACCGAGTCCACCGTCGACGCGCTCGTGGCCCGGGTGCGCGACAGCGACCGCCCGCTCGTCGGCCGCCCGGTCGCGGGCACCAGCGCGTACGTCCTCGACGACCGGCTGCAGCCCGTCCCGCCCGGTGTGACGGGCGAGCTGTACCTGGCGGGCGGCGGCCTCGCCCGCGGCTACCTGGGCCGCCCCGCCCTGACGGCCGAACGCTTCGTCGCCAACCCCTTCGGAGGCGGCCCCGGCTCCCGCCTCTACCGCACCGGCGACCTCGCCCGCTGGACCGCCGACGGACACCTCGACTACCTGGGCCGCGCCGACGACCAGGTCAAGATCCGCGGCTTCCGCATCGAACCCGGCGAGATCGAATCCGTACTCACCGCCCATCCGGACGTCTCACAGAGCGTGGTGACGGTCCGTCAGGAGGGCGGGCGGAAACTCCTCGTGGCGTACGCGGTCCCGGCGTCCGGGGCGCTGCCCGACCCGGGACGGCTGCGCGCCCACGTCGGCGGACAGCTGCCCGACCACATGGTCCCGGCCGCCGTGGTCCTCCTGGACCGGCTGCCGAAGCTCGCCAACGGAAAGCTGGACCGGGCCGCCCTGCCCGCCCCGGACTTCTCCGTGCTCTCCACCGGGCGTGCGCCCGAGACGGAGCTGGAGAAGACCCTGTGCACGGTGTTCGCCGAGGTGCTGGGCCTGGCCGAGGTCGGTGTCGACGACGACTTCTTCACCCTCGGCGGCGACAGCATCATGGCGATGCAGCTCGTCAGCAGAGCCCGCGCGGCCGACGTGCGGATCACTCCGCGCCTGGTGCTCCGGCACCGTACGGTCGCCGGTCTCGCCGAAGTCGCGACCACCACCGGGGCCGCCGACGCCCGTCCCGCCGACGACGGCACCGGCATCGTGCCGCTCACCCCGGTCATGCACTGGCTGCGCGAACTCGGCGGCCCGTTCCAGGGCTACCACCAGTCGGCCCTGGTCCGCACCCCCGCCACCCTGGACCGCCAGAAGCTCACGGCAGTCCTGCGAGCCCTGGCGGACCGCCACGCGATGCTGCGAGGCACGCTGGTTCGTGACGGCGCGGGCGTCGATGGCCGCGCGGGTGAGGACGGCCGCAAGCAGGGCGCGCCGCAGGCGCCCCGTGAGGGGCGCGGGGAACTGCGCGACCAGCCCCCACTTACCGTCAGCCGACGCACCACCGCCGACGGCGAGGACGGCAACGGCGGCAGCTGGAGCATCGCAGTCCCGTCCACGGACTCCGTGGACCCCGCGTCCTGGATCGAGCGCGTCGACGTCACCGGGCTGGCTCCAGATGCCCTGCGGACGGCTGTGGCGGAAGGCGCCCACACCGCCCGAGCGTCCCTGGACCCCGAGGCCGGCACCATGGTGAAGGCGGTCTGGTTCGACGCCGGTGACGAACCCGGCAGGCTCCTGCTGATGGCCCACCACCTCGTGACCGACGGCGTCTCCTGGCGCATCCTCCTGCCGGACATGGAGACCGCCTGGCGAGCGGTCGAGGCGGGCCGCCCCGCCGAGCTGCCACCCGTCGACACGTCCTTCCGCACCTGGGCACGCACGCTCGAAGAGCTTGCCCTGGACCCGGCAAGGGAGTCGGAACTGCCCTTCTGGAGCAGCGTGTTGGAAGGCGCCGCACCCCTGCCGCTGAAGAGCCCGCTGGACCCGGCCCGCGACACGACCGGCACCGTACGGCGCCTTGAGCTGCGGCTGCCCGCCGAACACACGGGCCCCCTGCTGTCCGCGGTGCCCTCCGCCTTCACCGCGAACGTCAACGACGTCCTGCTGACCGGCCTCGGACTCGCCGTGGCCGACTGGCGGCGACGGCACGACGGCGGCGCCGGGGGACCGGTCCTGGTCGACCTGGAGAGCCACGGCCGCGACGAGGACGTGGCGCAGGACGTCGACCTGTCCCGTACGGTCGGCTGGTTCACCAGCATCTTCCCCGTCCTCCTGGACCCCGGCCCCGTCGACCTCGACGCGGCCCTCGACGGCGGCCCGGCCGTCGAGGAGGCGCTCGACCGGACCCGCCGCCACCTCGCCTCGCTGCCCGCAGGAGGCGTCGGCTACGGCATGCTCCGCCACCTCAACCCCCGTACGGCACCGGTGCTCGCCGGCTTCGAGGCACCGCCGATCGAGTTCAACTACCTCGGCCGCTTCGGCATCCCCGAGGAGACCGACTGGTCGTACGCCCCCGAGGAGGACGTCTCCGACATCGGTCCCGAGCCCGGTATGCGCGAAGGGCACGCGCTGGGCATCAACGTCGTGACCGAGGACCGCGCCGACGGTCCCGTCCTGGCCGCCCACTGGTCCTGGCCGGAGGCGGTCCTGGACGAGGAGGCGGTCCGCGACCTGGCGGAGTCCTGGTTCCGGGCGCTCAGGGCGCTCGTCGCCCGCGCGGCGGAGCGTACGACCGGGACGGCCGGTGACTAGTTCCACCCCTGCCACCCCTATCAACCCCCAGCGAAACCAAGCGAGTCGGAGGAACCCCATGAGCACCAACCCGTTCGAGAACCCCGAAGGCACCTACTCCGTGCTCGTCAACGACGAGGGCCAGTACAGCCTGTGGCCCGACTTCGTGGACGTGCCGGCCGGCTGGACCGTCGCGCACGGCCCCGCTCCCCGGCAGGAGTGCCTGGACCACATCGAGGTCAACTGGACGGACATGCGCCCCAAGAGCCTCGTGGAGCGGACGGCGGCGGACCAGGCCGGCTGAGCCCGCCGATGCTCTCCACCCGACTCACCAACGCCCGCATCCTCACCATGGATCCGGACCGCCCCGCCGCCCGCGAACTGGGCATCTGGCGGGGCCGGATCGTGGGCCTGGACGAGGAGGTGGCCGCCCTGCCCGCCCGCAGGGAGGTCGACCTCCAGGGCGCCACCGTGCTGCCCGGATTCATCGACAGCCATGTCCACCTGGCCTGGACCGGCTTCAAGGCCGGCACGCCGAGCATCGCGCCGTGCCGCTCGGTCGACGACGTGCTGGCCGCCGTGGCCGGGGCGGTGGCACGCACACCGGAAGGGGGCTGGACCGACCTCGCGGGCTACGACCAGCGGGGCCTCGGCCGCCATCTGACCGCCGCCGAACTGGACGCGGTCAGCGCCGGGCGCAAGGTGTTCCTGATGCACGACTCCGGACACGGCTGCATGGTCAACACGGCCGTCCTTGACCTGCTGCCCGCCGAACTCGCCGACGGGGACGGCTTCCTCGCCGAGGGAGCCATGGGGGCCGCGCGGGCCCTGCGACTGCCCTACTCCCAGCAGGAGTTGGCCGACGCCATCGGTCACGCGGCCCGTGGCTGTCTGGCCGAGGGCATCACCGGCTGCGCCGAAGCGGGCATCGGCGGCGCCCTGTTCGGGCACAGCCCGGTCGAGCTCGGCGCGTACCAACTGGCATCGGAACAGGGCCAACTGCCCCTGCCCGTCCAGCTCATGGTCTCCGCCGACCGGCTGCGGCCCGTCACCGCGCACCGCGACGACGGCATTCCCCGCGCCCTCGACCTCGGCCTGCGTACGGGGTTCGGCGGCGACCGGCTCTCCGTCGGCGCGCTGAAGATCTACACCGACGGCGGCATGATGGCCCGTACCGCCGCCCTCAGCCGCCCCTACGAAGGGCTCGACCACGCGGGCCAGTTGCAGGACGACGCCCAGTCGCTGGCGGACACGATCGTCGACGGACATCTCGCGGGCTGGCAGCTGGCCGTCCACGCCATCGGCGACCGGGCGGCCGACGTGGCCCTCGACGCCCTGGAGCGGGCCCAGCGCCTGCGGCCGAGGCCGGACGCCCGGCACCGCATCGAGCACGCGGGCCTCATCCGGCCCGACCAGCTGGAGCGCCTCGCGGCGCTGAGGGTGGCAGCAGTGGTCCAGCCGAACTTCCTGCGGTACTTCGGCGACGACTACGCGGCCGTCATGGGGAAGGAGCGGGCACCCTGGCTGTACCGTGGACGGGGATTCCTCGACCACGGCATCACGCTGGTCGGCAGTTCGGACCGGCCCGTCGCGGACGGATCGCCGCTCAGGGCGATCCAGTTCATGGTCGAGCGGGCCTCCGCGTCGGGGCAGGTCATCGGCCCGGACGAGGGCATCACCGTCGAAGAGGCACTGCGCGCCTACACCGTGGCCGGCGCCTTCGCCTGCCACTGGGAGGACCGCGCGGGCAGCCTCACGCCGGGCAGGAGCGCGGACCTGGTCGTCCTGGGTGACGACCCCACGGGTGTCGAGGTCTCACGCATCGGTGACATCGACGTGGTCGCGACGTTCGTCGACGGCCGGGAGAGCGAAGGAGGCGCACTGTGAGCACGCGCACCGACAGCGTGGAGACGTACGCCCATCTGTGGCAGGCGCCCCCCTACCCGCGCAGGTGGGTGCTCTGGGACACCGCGGGGGACGTCCTCGTCTTCGACCGGGACACCAACGGGGTGGTGGACTTCGACGACGGGCCGACGCGCGGCGAGGTCCTGCGCAGGATGCGTGAGGCGGGCGTACCGGAGAGCGACGAGTATCCGGGGCGCCCCTGCGCGTAGGTGTTCCCTGCGGGCCGGTGGGGGCGGGCCGCGCAGTTCCCCGCGCCCCCAAAGGGCGAAAGGCTGGGGCGCAGCCCCAGCTTTCTTGCTGCCGCGTCCACGAGGGTGATGGGCCGTCACCCTCGGCCCTGCGCCCGTCACATGCTCCGTGCCGCCCTGCCGTGCAGAAGGTGACGGATCAGCTGGTCGGTGGTGCAGACGACACCGGTCCGCGCGATCCACCGCAGCGCCATGGAATGGTCCTCGGCGGAGAAATCGGCCACCGCGTCCGCCACCACGAACGGCTGGATGTCGTGCATGAAGGCGTCCGCCGCCGTGAGCAGTATGCCCAGATGCGCCCGCACCCCGCAGAGGATCAGCTGATCGCGCCCCTCGGCGCGCAGCAGCCTGCCGAGATGGCTGCGCAGGAACGCGTTGTGGCGGACGTTGACCATCAGGTGTTCGCCCGCCCGGGGTTTGAGCGGTGCCACGACCGCCGCGTCCCCGTCGGGCGCCGGGCCGATGCCGGGGCCCCAGATGTCCCGCATCAGACCGCGCTGGCCGGGGCGTTGCCCGGCCGGTTCGGCGCTGAAGACGATCGGCATGCCGAGGGTGCCCGCCAGTTCGCGCAGGGTGGTGATGTTGTCGATCAGTTCCACGACGGGCGAGCAGTCCGGCGGGAAGGCCTGGACGAAGTGATTCTGCATGTCGTGGACGAGCAGCGCGGACCGCGCCGGATCGATCGTCCACGCCGGACCGGACGCGGGAACCGCTGAACGGTCGGGCATGGCATAAGAGTTGATGACGGGCAGGACCATGGGCGGACTCCTCCCTGGTGGCGTGGACACCCGAGCCCTCTTAGGGGAAGTTAGCTTAGCCTAAGCTAACTTGATGAGGGGTGGGGTGTCGGACACCCGATCGCGCCGTGGCCCCGGCTCCGCCCGGCTCATCGGGGAACCCGACGACGAGCGGGAGCGCCGTACTGTTCAATGGAAGTGAACGCCCTCGCGCAACGCTCTCGCACAACACCGCCGGACGACGCCCCCGCTCCGCACCGCTGCACACGCCCGCACGAACGTCGCCGCTGCGAAAGGAGCCGCTCGTGTCCCCTGTCGTGGTGCCGCCGGTCGGCGCGCGCATCCGCCGGGCGCGTACGGCACAAGGCATGAGCCTGCGCGCACTGGCCCGGGAGATCGGGGTGTCCGCGAGCCTCGTCTCGCAGATAGAGACCGGCAAGAGCCAGCCGTCGGTGAGCACCCTGTACGCGATCACCACCGCGCTCGCCATCCCGGTGGAGTCGCTCTTCGACACCGAGGGCGGGCCGGCCCCCGCCCCGGCCCCTGCTCCCGCCCCGGTGGGCGCACCGCCCGGCGAAGGCACCGTGCTGCACGCGCTCGCCGCCTTCGCCGCCGACCCCCGGCGCAGGATCGGCCCGCTGGTCGGCGGTGGTGAACGGGAGGTGCTTGAGCTGGACTCGGGCGTCGTGTGGGAGCGCCTCGGCCGGGTCCCCGGAGCGGACGTCGACTTCCTGCTCGTGACCTACCGCCCCGGCGGAGCCTCCTCCGGCACGGGCGGTCTGATGCGGCACGCCGGGACCGAGTACGGCTACCTGACCGCCGGCGAACTCGTTCTCACCCTCGGCTTCGACGAGTACGTCATCCGGCCCGGCGACGCGGTCAGCTTCGAGTCGACGACCCCGCACCGCTACCGCAACGACGGCGACGAACCAGCCGTGGGTGTCTGGTTCGTGTTCAGTATGCCTTGACACTTCTCCCGGACGGTCGTTCACTCCGCATGAGGGTGGTGGTCGTCATGGCAATCCGCACCTACGGACCGAACGCCGTCGACTGGGAACAGCGCATCGACCTCGACCGGCTCCGCACGGAACGCCTGCAGCGGCTCCACACGGCGCTGAACCGCAGCGAGTTGGGCGCCCTGCTGAGCTTCGACTTCGCCAACATCCGCTATATGTCGTCCACCCACATCGGCACCTGGGCGATGGACAAGCTGATCCGCTTCGCGCTCCTCGTCCGCGGCGGCGAACCGGTCGTGTGGGACTTCGGCTCCGCCGCCCGCCACCACCAGCTGTACAACCCGTGGCTCGACCACGGCGACGGCAAGGAGGGCGGCCCGCCCACCGGCGCCCGCGCGGGCATCTCCACCCTGCGCGGCGCCTTCCACCCGGACGCCGGGATCGGCGCCGACGTCGCGGCGAAGGTGGCCGCCGAACTGCGCGAACACGGCCTGGCCGGCGAACCGCTGGGCGTCGACCTCGCCGAGATGCCCGTCCTGCACGCCCTCAAGGAGCAGGGCATCGACGTCGTCGACGGCCAGCAGGTCTTCCTGGAGGCCCGCAGGGTCAAGACACCCGACGAGATCTCCCTGCTCACCCAGGCCTGTTCGATGGTCGACGCCGCCTACGAGGAGCTGTACGGCTACTTACGGCCGGGCGTGCGGGAGAACGAGTGCGTCGGACTGGTCAGCAAGGTCCTGTACGACCTGGGCAGCGAGTACGTCGAAGGCGTCAACGCGATCTCCGGGGAACGCTGTTCACCGCATCCGCACGTCTACAGCGACCGGCTGATCCGCCCCGGCGACCCCGCCTTCTTCGACATCCTGCACAGCCACCTCGGCTACCGCACCTGCTACTACCGTACGTTCGCCGTCGGCAGCGCCTCACCCGCGCAACGTGACGCGTACGTCCGCTGCCGGGCCTTCATGGACGAGGCGGTCGTGCTGGTCCGGCCGGGCGCCACCACCGCCGACATCGTCGAAGTCTGGCCCCGGGCCGAGGAGTTCGGCTTCCCCGACGAAACCGCCGCCTTCGCCCTGCAGTACGGGCACGGGGTGGGCCTGTCCATCTGGGAGAAGCCCATCTTCAGCCGGCTGGTCTCGCTCGACCACCCCGAAGTCCTCGAAGAGGGGATGGTGTTCGCGCTGGAGACGTACTGGCCGGCGGCGGACGGCTGGTCGGCCGCCCGGATCGAGGAAGAGATCGTCGTCACCGCCGACGGGTGCGAGGTGATCACCAAGTTCCCGGCGGAGGAACTCCTCGTCGCGGGCCGCAAGTACTGGACCGTCGGCGGCGAGCTGAACACCCGCCGCGAGTCCCAGTCCCATCTGAACACCCGCGAGGGCAGGGGCGGACGATGACTGCCGCCCCACGGACCGCGGACGGCCCGGACACAGCCGAACTCCTCGCCCTCTACGAGGAGATGGCCGTCATCCGGCGCACGGAGAAGGCCGCCCACGACCTGTTCCTGTCCGGCCTCGTCAAGGGCACCACCCACCTCGCCGCCGGACACGAGGCCGTGGCGGTCGGCGCGAGCGCGGCCCTGCGCGACGACGACTACGTGTTCGCCACCTACCGCGGCCACCACCACGCCCTCGCCCGCGGCGCGACCCCCGAGGAATGCCTCGCCGAACTGATGAGCCGGGCGAGCGGCCTGTGCGGGGCCAAGGGCGGCTCGATGCACCTCACCAAGGCCTCCGGCAACATGCTCGGCTCGTACGCGATCGTCGGCGCCCATCTCCCCATGGCGGTCGGTGCCGCCTGGTCGGCACGGCTGAGGGGGACCGGACAGATCGCCGTGGCCTTCTTCGGCGACGGGGCCACCAACATCGGCGCCTTCCACGAAGCCCTCAACCTGGCCGCCGTATGGAAGCTGCCCGTGCTGTTCGTCTGCGAGAACAACCTCTACATGGAGTACACCCCGATCGCCGACGTCACCGCCGTGGCCCACCCCGCGGCCGACCGGGCGCCCGCCTACGGCATCCCCGGAGAGATCGTCGACGGCAACGACGTGGTCGCCGTACGGGAGGCGGTGGACCGGCTGGCGGGCCGGGCCCGGGCGGGGGACGGGCCCGGCCTCCTTGAGGCGCGGACCTACCGGCACTTCGGCCACAGCCGCGCGGACCCCGCGACCTACCGCCCCGCCGAGGAGGTGGAGCGCTGGCTCAAGCACGACCCGCTCGACCTGGCACGGGGCCGGCTCGCCGAACTCGGGGTGCCGGACGCGACGGTCGCCGCGGCGGACGGGCGTGCCGAAGCCGTCGTACAGGCGGCCGTCGAGGCCGCGAAGAACGCGCCCGCGCCCGATCCCCGGGAAGCGCTGACCGACGTATGGGCCGACGGAGGTGCGCGATGGCGGACGTGATCACCTACCGGCAGGCCGTCGCCGAGGGCATCGCGCGGGAGATGCGGCGCGATCCGGCGGTGGTGTGCCTGGGCGAGGACATCGGCGCGGCGGGCGGGGTGTTCAAGACGACGGCAGGCCTGCACGAAGAGTTCGGCTCCGGGCGGGTGTGGGACACGCCGATCTCCGAACAGGCCATCGTCGGGGCGGCGATGGGCGCCGCGATGACCGGGATGCGGCCCGTCGCGGAGATCATGTTCTCGGACTTCCTCGCCTGCTGCTGGGACTACCTCGCCAACGAGATCCCCAAGGTCCGCTACATGACGGGCGGTCAGGTGACCGTCCCGCTGGTGGTGCGCACGGCCAACGGCGGCGGCCTCGGCTTCGGCGCACAGCATTCCCAGGCCACCGAGAACTGGGCGCTGACCGTCCCCGGACTGAAGATCGCGGCCCCGGCCACGCCCGCCGACGTGATCGGCATGATGGCCGCCGCCGTCCGCAGCGACGACCCCGTGGTCTTCTTCGAGCACAAGGGACTGCTCGCCACCAAGGGCCCGCCCGCACCACCGGACCACGTCGTCGAACTGGGACAGGCGGCCGTCCTGCGCGAGGGCGACGACGTCACACTCGTGGCCCTCGCCTCGATGGTGCCGCTGGCCCTGACCGCCGCCGAGCGGCTGGCCGAGGAGGGCATCGACGCCGAAGTGATCGACCTGCGCTGCCTCGTGCCGCTCGACGCGATGACCGTCCTCGGCTCCCTCGCGAAGACCTCACGGCTCGTGACCGTCGAGGAGAACCCCTACCAGGGCGGCTGGGGCGGCACGCTCGTGTCGATCGTCGCCGACGAGGGCTTCGGCCTCCTCGACGCACCCGTCCGCAGGGTCGCCGCCGCCTGCGTGCCGCTGCCTTTCGCGGACGTGCTCGAAGCAGAGGTCATCCCGACCGTCGACAAGGTCGTGGCGAAGGTCCGCGACCTCACCACGTACTGAACCGGGCCTCGGACGGCTCACGGAACTCGGAACCCGGCATGGGACTCGGCATGGAACTCGGCATGGAGAGAGGCGAGTAGGGCGATGACCAACCGAATGCTGCTGCGCTCGGGCCACGTGCTCTCGATGGATCCCGCCATCGGGGACCTGCCCGGCGGTGACGTCCTCATCGAGGACGGCAGGATCGCCGCGGTCGCACACGACCTCGACGCGGACGCCGAAGTGCTCGACATGACGGGCCGTATCGTCCTGCCCGGCTTCGTCGACACCCACCGGCACACCTGGGAGGCCTCCATCCGCGGCTGCGCGCCCGACGCCACCCTCGACGACTACTTCGTCGAGGTCCTGGACACGTACGCACCCGTCTACAGCCCCGAGGACGTGTACGCGGGCAACCTGGCGGGCTCGCTTGAATGCCTCAACGCCGGTATCACCACCCTCGTCGACTGGTCCCACATCAACAACACGCCCGAACACCCCGACGCGGCGGTCCAGGCCCTCACCGAGACCGGCATCCGCGCCCAGTACGCGTACGGCAGCGCCAACACCTCGCTCGCCGACTACTGGTACGAGAGCAAGATCGCGATACCCGGCGACGACGTACGCAGGGTGCGCGCACGCCACTTCTCCTCCGACGAGGGCCTGTTGACGATGGGCCTCGCCACCCGCGGCCCCGGCTTCTGCATCAACGACGTCGTCGAGGCCGAATGGCACCTCGCCCGCGAACTGGGCATCCCCCTCACCGTGCACGCCGGCATGGGACGGCTCGCCGGCCGCTTCGGCATGGTCGAGCAGCTCCACGGCCTCGGTCTGCTCGGCCCGGACACCACCTACGTCCACTGCTGCTACTTCAGCGAGGAGGAGTGGCGGATGGTCGCCGACAGCGGCGGCACCGTCTCCGTCGCCCCGCAGGTCGAGACACAGATGGGGCACGGCTGGCCGCCCGTGATGAAGGCGATCGAGTACGGCCTGCGGCCCTCCCTGTCCATCGACGTCGTCACCACCGTGCCCGGCGACATGTTCACCCAGATCCGCGCGGCCTTCGGCGCCGAGCGCGCCCGCGTCAACGCCGAGTGCTGGCAGGCCGACAGCCCATCCCCGACACCATGTTGACGGCACGTCAGATGCTGGAGATCGCGACCGTCAACGGCGCGCACGTCGCAGGCCTCGAAGACCGGACCGGATCGCTGGTCCCGGGCAAGCGCGCCGACGTCGTGGCGATCGACGCGACGGCACTCAACCTCGCGCCGCTCATCGACCCGGTGGCCGCCGTGACGCTGGGCGCGGACGTCTCCAACGTCGAGACCGTCATCGTCGACGGCGTCGTCCACAAGCGCGACGGCCGGCTCCTCGCCGACGTCGGGCGGGCCCGGCGCCTGGTCGAGGAATCCCGCGACCGCATCGCTGAAGCGGCCGAGGCGCGCGGGAAGCGGCAGCAGGCATGACACATCACGTGATCCGGCGGGCGGCGGACGCCGCGTTCGCCGCCCCATCCCAACTGCCGCACCCCAGCGCGGGATTCGGGCGGTGGCCGGTGGTGGGGGAGGAGGACGGCTCCGTACACACCGGCTTCGGAGTGTGCGAACTGGCGCCGGACGGGACGGTCGGGGCCCACGTCCACTCGTACGAGGAGTCCTTCCATCTGCTCTCCGGGACCGTGCTCCTCGATACGCCCGAGGGCTCGTACCTCCTCGAAGAAGGTGACTACGGGCTGCTGCCGGCGGGGGTCCCGCACGCCTGGCGCGGCGGCGGGGACACCGTCGCGCGCTGGGCGGACATGCTCGCGCCGGTACCGAGGGCCCGCTACGGGCACGACACCCAGGCGGTGCCCGCCCTGCCCGTCCGCGAGCCGGTCCGGATCGACGTACGCGATCCGCGCACCCGCTCCTTCGGCCACTTCGAGCCCGCGCAGATGGACCCGGGCAAGCAGTCCCAGGACCTCCTGTCGGTGTCGGCCGGCATGCGCACCGCGCTGCTCGTCTACAGCGGGATCACCGTGAAGATGATGGTGGACGCGGACCTGGGCGCGGTCGCCTCGACGATGTTCATGGTCCAGTACGCGGCCGACGGTGTCGCGGGCGCCCACGACCACCCCTTCGAGGAGACGTACCTGATCGTCGAGGGCGTCGTCGACGCCACCTTCGACGGGGAGCACCACCGGCTGGGAGTGGGCGACGCCGCCTGGGCGGGCGCCGGGTGTGTCCACAGCTTCAGCAACGCCGGTACGGGGCCGGTGCGTTGGCTGGAGACGCAGGCACCGCAGCCGCCGTCGCGTCACTCGTACCGGTTCGCGCGCGACTGGGACCACCTGCGGGACGTACTGGGCGTACCGGAGGCAAGGGAGGCTGAGTCGTGAGTGCTGTCGTCGTGGTCGGAGGTACGGCCGGTATCGGTCTCGCGATCGCCCGTGCCCGCGCGGAACGCGGTGACGACGTCGTCCTCACCGGACGCGACGCCCACCGGGCCGGGGCGGTGGCCAAGGAGATCGGCGCGCACGGGCTCGCCCTGGACCTCGCCAGGCCGCAGGAGATCGCGCCCGCGCTGGCCGGGGTCGAGCGCGTCGGCCATCTGGTGCTCGCCGGTGTCTCGCGCGACCGGAACACCGTCGCCGAGTACGACGTCGAGGCCGCGCTGCAGCTCGTGACCCTCAAACTCGTCGGCTACACCGAGGTCGTCCACGCGCTGCTGCCGCGGATGACCGAGGAGAGCGCCGTCGTGGTCTTCGGCGGGCAGGCCAAGGAGCGGCCCTACCCCGGCGCCACGACGGTCGCGACGGTGAACGCGGGCGTCACGGGCCTGGTGCGCACGCTCGCCCTGGAACTCGCCCCGATCCGCGTCAACGCCGTCCACCCGGGGATCGTCGGCGACAGCCCGTTCTGGGCGGACAAGACCGCCGAGGTGCTGGAGGACTACCGCGCACAGACGCCCACGGGACGGCTCGCGCGCATGCGGGACGTCGTGGACGCCGTCGACTTCCTGCTCAGCAACGCGGCGGTCAACGGCGTCGACCTCGCGGTGGACGGCGGATGGACCCTGCGCTGAGGGAACGGGTCGGCCGCACCTCTCACAGCTGCGGCCGGCTCGGGTCGTGGCCCAGGGTCATCAGCCGATGGCGGCGCCGGGTCTCCTCGGCCTCGGACGCCTGCCCCGACCCGCCCTGCGGGCCGGTCTCGGCGGTGACGGTGTCCACGACCTCGTACATCACGTCGAGATCGTCCTCGGTGAGATCGATGCGCCGCTTCTGCAGGATGGCCAGCACGTGCTCGCCGGTCGGCGCACCCGCGTGCTCGGGCGGGACCACGGACTCCTCGGACGCCTCGTTCACCTGCAGCCAGGCGGCCAGTTCCTGTGAGGTCATGTTCACCACGCGGTGGAACTCGGCCCACAGCGCGTCGAGTTCGAGGGCGTCGGCCATCGGGTGTCCCTTTCGTTTGGAAGCTTCTCGTTCGTCGGCTTCTGGCTCGCCGGCTTCTGGTTCGTAGGCTCTTCGTGTGTTGCCTGCCTGCCTGCCCGGCAGGTGGGATTTCACGCGAGCACGTCGTCCACGAAACGGGTCACATCGGCCAGGACCGTGTCCTTGACCGTCTCGTTGAACACCTCGTGCTGTGCGCCCGGGTACACCCGCTCGTCCCACTCGGTGCCGCGCAGCTCCTCGACACCGGCCCGGCTGGCGGCCAGGGGCACGATCCGGTCGTCGTCCCCGTGCAGCCACAGCAGCGGGAGCGCCCCCACGTCACCGCTCTTGGAGATGGTGTCCAGGGTGCGGACGAACGCCTCCAGCGTGGGGCGCTTGAACGGTCCGTGCCACACGAGAGGATCCGCCGCGTACGCCCGTCCGACCGCCGGATCGCGCGAGAGCGCCGTCGGGTCGATCGGGACCTCGGGCAGCGGATCGAGCGCGAGCAGCTGATGGAGCGGCCCCCAGCTCCCGATCACCGGCCCCGACAGGACGAGCGCGGCCAGCCCGTCCCCGTACCGCTGCGCGTACCGCGCCGCGATCAGGCCGCCCATCGAGTGGCCGATCAGCACGAGAGGCACACCCGGGTACGCGTCCCTGGCCAGCAGCTCCACCGCGTGGACGTCGCTCACCACGTCCTCGAAGTCCTCGATCAGCACGCGCTCGCCGCCGGACCTCCCGTGCCCCAGGTGGTCGGGGCCGAACACCGCCGCGCCATGCCGGTGCAGCACGTCGGCGACGTACTCGTAACGGCCGATGTGCTCGCCGTACCCATGGACCAGCACAGCCACGTACCGCGGCCGTTCCCGGGGCCACGCGCGTGCCGTGATGCTGCTCCGGGTGCCCGTGAGGATGTGCTCGCGGGAGTCGGCCATGGGTCCTCCATCGGCGTCGGCGAAGGTTCGAGGGCGATCTTCGCAAAGGGTGAGGAGACGGTCCAGGGCGCCTGGCCGGTGGCGGTGGCGGGGGACACCTGGCAGGGGACGCCTGGCAGTGGACGCCTGTCGGGGGTCACCTGTCGAGACGCCCCTGACAGCGCCGGATAGGTGGGCATAACATCGGTCCCCGCATGAACACGATGACGCTCTGGAACATCACTCCCTGGGAGTTCGCCGCCCTCGCCGCCGCGGCTCTGCTCGTCGGCTTCTCCAAGACCGCCGTGAGCGGGGCCAACACCGTCAGCCTCGCGATCTTCGCGGCGGTCCTGCCGGCCAGGGCGTCCACGGGGGTGCTGCTGCCCATCCTGATCGCCGGGGACGTGCTCGCCGTACTCACCTACCGGCGGCACGCCCACTGGCCGACCCTGTGGAAGCTGTTCCCGGCGGTCGCCGCGGGCGTGGTCGTCGGCACGGTGTTCCTGGTGTGGGCCGACGACGCGATGGTACGTACGTCGATCGGCGCGATCCTGCTGTTCATGGCCGGGGTCACCGTGTGGCGCCGCCGGAAGGCCGAGAGCGCGGACGCGGCCGAGGAGCCCGACTCGGTGGCCACGCGGGCCGGCCGGATCAAGGCCCGCTCCTACGGGGTGATGGGCGGCTTCACCACGATGGTCGCCAACGCGGGCGGCCCCGTGATGTCGATGTACCTCCTCTCCGCGGGCTTCCGCAAACTCGGCTTCCTCGGCACCTCCGCCTTCTTCTTCCTGATCGTCAACGTCTCCAAGGTCCCCTTCAGCGTCGGCCTCGGCCTGATCGACGGCCACTCCCTGCTCCTGGACGCGGCCCTCGTGGCCTTCGTCCTCCCGGGCGCCCTGATCGGCAAGTGGGCGGTGGACCGCATCAACCAACGCCTCTTCGAACGCCTGGTGATCGCGGCAACGATCCTGGGCGGCCTGCAGCTGCTGCTGCGCTGAGGAGCGCCGTGCGGTGGCGCCTGATCGGCCGCTCGTCGACTGCCGGCCGGTGGGGGCGGGCCGCGCAGTTCCCCGCGCCCCTTCAGGGCGAAAAACTGGGGCGCAGCCCCGTTCTTCAGGGGCGCGGGGAACTGCGCGACCAGCCACATCGGACCCGCAGAAAACCGACAATCCTCCCAGTGGAACGTCTACGCTGAGCCCATGTCCGAGGCATCCGCGCACCAGGACCCACCGCCGTCCGAGGCCCAGGAGGGCCAGGAGGGGCCGGCCTCCGGCCACTACCTCCCGATCGCCGACCACGGCCTCATCGGCGACCTCCGCAGCGTCGCCCTGGTAGGCGTCAACGGCACCATCGACTGGTACTGCTGCCCCTCCTTCGACGCCCCCAGCGTCTTCGCCGCGATCCTCGACGCGGACAAGGGCGGCTCCTTCGAACTGGCCGCGGCCGTCCCCGCCAGGACCAAGCAGTTCTACTTCCCGGACACGAACGTCCTGCTCACCCGCTTCTTCACGGAGGACGGCGTCGGCGAGATCCAGGACTTCATGCCGGTCGAGGGCGACGGAGACGGGGACAGCGACGGCGGCGGGACGGAGGCGGACCGGCACCGGCTGATCCGCCGCGTGCTGTGCGTCCGCGGCTCGGTCCCCTTCCACGCGCGCGTGGCACCCCGCTTCGACTACGCGGCGCAGCCGCACACCGCCCGCCTCCACGACGACATGGTGGTCTTCGAGTCCAAGAACCTGTCGCTCGCCCTGACCTCCACCGAACCGCTCGCCTGCGACGGACTCGACGCGACGGCGGACTTCAAACTCCACGAGGGCGAGTCGGCGGTGTTCGCCCTCGACCAGGTCAGCGGCGACATACAGCCCCGCTGCTGCCCGCGCGCCGAGGCCGAGGAACTGTTCGGCGCCACCGTGGCGTTCTGGCGGAACTGGCTGACCGCCTCCCAGTACCGCGGCCGGTGGCGCGAGATGGTGCACCGCTCCGCGCTGACCCTCAAACTGCTCACCTACGCGCCCACCGGCGCGATCGTGGCCGCCGCGACGACCAGCCTCCCCGAGCAGATCGGCGGCGAACGGAACTGGGACTACCGGTACGTGTGGGTCCGCGACGCCGCCTTCTGCGTGTACGCGCTCCTGCGCCTGGGGTTCACCAGCGAGGCCAAGTCGTTCATGGCGTTCACGGCCCGGCACATCAGCCCCGGCGACGGCCGCCCCGCGGGCCCGCTGCAGATCATGTACGGCATCGACGGGCGCACCGACCTGCACGAGGAGGAGCTCGGCCACCTGGAGGGATACCAGGGCTCCGCCCCCGTCCGGATCGGCAACGCGGCGGCCGACCAGCTCCAGCTCGACATCTACGGCGCCCTCATCGACTCGGTCTACCTCTACGACAAGTGGGCCCAGCCGATCTCCAGCGACCAGTGGGACGACATCTGCGCGCTCGTCGAGTGGGTCTGCGACCACTGGGACCAGCCCGACGAAGGCGTCTGGGAGACCCGCGGCGGCCGTAAGAACTTCCTCTACTCCCGGCTCATGTGCTGGGTGGCGATCGAGCGGGCGATCAGGCTGGCCAACCGGCGGGGCCTGCCCGCGGACCTGCCGCGCTGGCGCGGCGCCCGCGACACGATCTACCGGCGGATCATGGACCGCTGCTGGTCACCGGCGCGCAAGGCCTTCGTCCAGCACGAGGACGACGACGTCCTGGACGCCGCCGTACTGATGATGCCGCTGGCCAAGTTCATCTCGCCGACCGACCCGAAGTGGCTCTCCACGCTCGACGCGCTCACCGAGGACCTGGTCTCCGACTCGCTGGTCTACCGCTACGACCCGAAGGTGAGCCCCGACGGCCTGCGCGGCGAGGAGGGCACGTTCTCGATCTGCTCCTTCTGGTACGTCGAGGCGATGACCCGGGCCGGCCGGCTCGACGAGGCACGCCTGGCGTTCGAGAAGATGCTCACCTACGCCAACCACCTCGGCCTGTACGCGGAGGAGATCAGCCACACCGGCGAACAACAGGGCAACTTCCCCCAGGCCTTCACTCACCTGGCCCTGATCAGCGCGGCCTTCAACCTGGACCGCGCCCTGGGCTGAGCCCCCTAAGGGGCGCGGGGAACTACGCGGCCCGCCCCCACGCAGCCGCAGTCGAGAACCGGACCGGACCTGCCCCTCCACCCCGTATGCCCACTGCGGGCGCGTCGTGGCTGGCCGCGCAGTTCCCCGCGCCCCTTAGGGGGCCGGGGCCGTGGCGAGGGCCGCAGGACCATGCCCCACCGACGCCCCGTCCGTCAGATCCTCCACCAGCAACCGCTTCGCGATGCTGTCGACGGCGACCCGAAGCTCCGCTCCCGAGGGACGACCGAGGTCCTGCTCGACGCGGTCGGCAAGCCAGCGCCCCCACGCCTCGCCGATGACACCCGCTTCGCGTGCCCCGGCCGAGGTGTGGGAGAAGAGGTTCCCCTCATGCGTGAGGTACCCCTCGTCCACCATCCGCTGGAAGACGGGCACCAGCACCTCCGGCGGCACCCGCCGGCGCGCGGCGATCAGCGACAGGTTCGCATGCCCGACCATCCGGGTGAACATCTCGACCTGCATGACCGCCCAGGCCCCCGCGATGTCCAGCCGCGTGTCCGCCCCGACGACGATCCGGCGCAGCTCGTCGGGCCTGGTACCGCCGAGGATCTTCCCGACCGTGGCCTCCAGCCGCTGCCGGTTGTCGGCCGCCGACGGCGTCGCGAACCCCTCGCCCATGTCGGTCGACCCCATCCGTGCACTGTCGCGCAGCTGCACCTGCTTGAGGAACAGGGAGACCAGGAAACCGAGCGCCGCCACGGGCACGGTCCACAGGAAGACGGTCTGCAGCGTTTCCGCGTACGCCTTGACGAGCGGCGCGGCGGTCGCCGACGGCAGATCGTGCAGTCCCTCCGGGCTGGTCGCCGCCTTGGTGAGCGTCCCGGGGTCGGTCCCGCTCGTGCGGGCGGCCTCGGCGACCCCGTCCGCCAGGTTCGGCTTCAGCGTGTTGGCGTAGATCGTGCCGAAGACGGCGGTCCCGAAGGAGCTGCCGAGCGTACGGAAGAAGGTGACGCCGGACGTCGCGGTACCCAGGTCGGTGTACTCGACGGTGTTCTGCACGGCGATGGTGAGGACCTGCATGCACAGCCCGATCCCCGCGCCTAGCACGAACATGTACAGCGAGGAGAGCCAGGTGCTGGTGCCGCTGTTCATCAGGGAGAGCAGATAGAGCCCGACGCCCATCACCAGCGAGCCGACGATGGGGAAGACCCGGTAGTGGCCGGTCTTGCTGATCACGTTGCCGCTGAAGACCGACGCGATGAGCAGCCCGACGACCATGGGCAGCGTACGTACGCCGGAGATCGTCGCCGAGTCGCCGTCCACGTACTGCAGATACGTCGGCAGGAACGTCATCGCGCCGAGCATCGCGAAGCCCACGATGAAGCTGAGGATCGAGCAGACCGTGAAGACGGGGTTGCCGAACAGGCGCATCGGCAGCATGGGTTCGGTGGCGCGGGTCTCCACCCAGCAGAAGCCGGCGAGGGCGACGACACCGCCCGCGAAGAGGCCGATGATGGTGGGTGAGCCCCAGGCGTACTCGTTGCCGCCCCAGCTCGTCGCCAGGATCAGTGCGCTGGCGCCGATCGCGACCAGCGCGATGCCCAGGTAGTCGATGACCGGCCGGGAGGGCGATTTCACCACCGGGATCGTGCGGGCCGCGGCGACCACGACGAGGATCGCGATGGGGACGTTGACGTAGAACGCCCAGCGCCAGGTCAGATGGTCCGTGAAGAGGCCGCCGAGCAGCGGCCCGATCACGGTGGCGACGCCGAACACCGCGCCGATCGCACCCTGGTACTTGCCGCGCTCCCGCAGCGGGATGACGTCGGCGATCAGGGCCATCGCGGTGACCATCAGACCGCCCGCGCCGATGCCCTGCATGGCCCGCCAGGAGATCAGCAGGAGCATGTTCGAGGAGAGGCCGCACAGGAACGAGCCGGTGATGAAGATGATCGCCGACGCCTGGAAGACGAGCTTGCGGCCGAACAGGTCACCGAACTTGCCGACGAGCACCGTGGCGACGGTCTCCGCCAGCAGATAGCTGGTGACCACCCACGACATGTGCTCCGCGCCGCCGAGGTCCGACACGATCGTGGGCAGGGCGGTGCCCACGATCGTCTGGTCCAGTGCGGCCAGCAGCATGCCGAGCATGATCGTCACGAAGACGACGTTGCGGCGCCGCTTGTCCAGCACGGGCGGCTGCGTGGCGGGCGCTTCGGCGGCGGGCGGCCCGGCGGCGGGTCCGGCGGTGTCGATGGTCGTCACACCGGTCAGCTTCACACCGGCGGGTGGGGTGTGCATGCGGGGCGGTCCGCACGGGGGCGCGGGCCGCTGCCGCACAGCGAAACGGCGGGAGCCCGGGTCAGCCCGACGACCCGGGAGCGCCCTCGTCCCTGGACACCCTCCCCACTCCGGGAGCGCCCTCATCCCCGGAAACGCTCCCGGGGCGCCTGCGCAGCAGATACGTGTCCATGATCCAGCCCTTGCGCTCACGGGCCTCCGCACGCAGCTCGACGATGCGGGGAGCCGTTTCCGCCAGGGGACCGGAGGCGAGGATCTCGTCCGGGGTGCCCAGATAGGCGCCCCAGTAGATGTCGATGTCCTCGCCGGTGTCGGCGTACCGCTGGAACGTCTGATGGGCGTCCAGCATGACGACCACGTCGTCGACGCCCTCGGGAAGGCCCTCGGCGAGCCGCCGGCCCGTGGTGATCTGCACGGGACGCGCCACCCGGTTGAGACCGGTGCGGTGACGGGCGGCCAGGGACGAGACGCTGCTGATGCCCGGCACGACGTCGTACGCGAAGGCCACGGCACCCCGCTCCAGGACCTCCTCCAGGACACCCAGCGTGCTGTCGTACAGCGAGGGGTCGCCCCAGACGAGGAACGCCCCGGTCCCGTCCTCGCCCAGTTCCCCGGCGATCAGCCGCTCGAAGACGCCGGCGCGGGCGCTGCGCCAGTCCCCGACGGCGGGGGAGTAGCCCGCGCCCTCCGCGGTGCGGTCGCGCTCGGGATCGCGCGCCTCGACCGTCCGGTACGTGCCCTCCGGCAGATGCGCGCCGAGAATGTCACGGCGCAGCCGTACGAGGTCCGACTTCACCTCGCCCTTGTCCAGGATGAAGAACACCTCGGTGTCCCTCATCGCCTTGACCGCCTGGAGGGTCAGCTGGTCGGGATCGCCCGCGCCGATGCCGATGACATGAATCCTTCGCACGTCCCGAGTGTGCCGCACGGAGTCACGGCCCAGGGCACCCCCACCCGACGGTGAGCGGCCTACGCGTCGCCGCCGCGCAACCGCGGTGCCCACGCCGACGCGTCCACGGCGGCTTCGTCCCGCTCCACTACGGCCGCCAGCTCACGGGCCCAGGAGGCGAGTTCGGCCAACGCGAGCCCGTACGGACGGGGGCTGCCGGAGCCCGCGCCCCACTCCTCGACCGCGCCGGCCCCCCGCCGCAGCAACCGGGCCCCGCCCGTCACGTTCCCCCGGGCCGCGTGCGTGAGCCCGACCGCGAGCTGGGCGAGCCCCCGCCACAGCGCGCGCTCCTCGTCGGGCCCCGACTTCCAGGCGTCCTCGAAGACCTCGTGCGCGTGGAACGGCTTCCCCGCCGCCAGCAGCGCCTGGGCCTCGGTGACGGTGTCCTCGGGGGCACGCACCACCCCCTCGGGCTGCCGCTCCACTCCGTCCACCCCGTACGGCAGGGGCCGCCCGAGCCCGTCCCGGGGCCGGGCGTTGCGTGCCCGGCCCTCCGTGTCCCGGTCCCGCCGGTCGCCGGACGTGTCGCCGGACGTGTCGCCAGAGGTGTGGCCAGAGGTGTTACTCATGTACCGATTGTCTCCCCTCACTCCCCGTCTTCGAGGCATCCCCCTGTGTGCGGTAAGGTTCTGTTCGCGCGATCACGCGGTTCACCGCGACGAGGCGCATCGGGACGTGGCGCAGCTTGGTAGCGCACTTGACTGGGGGTCAAGGGGTCGCAGGTTCAAATCCTGTCGTCCCGACGATGCGAAGGGTCTTCGCGGACGGAAGTCCGTGGGGACCCTTTTCGTGCGGTCCGCGGGGGTCCTTTTCCTGTGCTCCTGCCCTCGAACAACTGCCCGTGGCGGCCGATTTGCTGATTTCGCGGCCACGCCCCACCCGCTTATGATCTTGCGCGTGACTGTGCAGAACATCGACAAGACGGTGTCCCGTAAGCAGCGGCTTCAAGAGAAGCAGCGTCGTCAGCTGGCGGTGGTCGACACCGTGGACAAGGCCGAGATCAAGGTCCGCAAGGCGGAGACCGAGCTGGCCGTGGCCGTCGCCGAGGCGGTGCAGGTGTTCGGTGACGAGCAGTCCGCGTCCGAGGGCCTCGACATGCCGACCGAGACGATCCGGCACTTCCTCGGCATGGCGGAGGCGGAGAGGGAAGCCGCCGACGCGGAGAAGGAAGCCGGGAAGGAAGCGAACACCCCCGACGGGGCCTGAGCCGGGCGAGGTCGGGACGGCTTCTCCGCCAAACGTCCGGACACCGGGCAGCGGACGTTCAACTCCCCGCCACCGCCCGGCTGTGGCGGGTGAGGAGCGTACGGGCTGCCGACCGGTGCCGTCCGGTCCTGTCCTACGGAGTGTCCATGACTGCGGCAGAACCTCAGAAGCCCCCGCACCCCCTGCACAGACGCGCCCTGCTGCGCGTAGCGGCAGCCCTGCCCGTGGCCGGCGCGGGTGTCGCCGCCTTCGAGGCGTCCGCGCAGGCCGCCGCCGGCTCGGCCCCCACCGGCGCCCAGACAACCGCCGCCGCGACCGCCACCGCCGCCGCCCACAGCGACCGCTTCGACCCCGAGAGCCCCCGCTTCGTGCTGGCCGTCCTGCCCGACACCCAGTACCTCTTCGACGCCGACAGCGCCGACCCCGCCCCGCTGCGGGAGGCCTTCCGCCACCTCGTCGCCGAGCGCGGGGAGGCGAACATCGCGTTCATGACGCACCTCGGGGATGTCACCGAGCACGGCACCGAGGACGAGATCGAACGCGCCGCCGACACCTTCCGGACCCTCCACGGCAAGGTGCCCTACAGCGTCCTGGCGGGCAACCACGACATCGCTTCCGGCGACGACCAGCGCGGCGACTCCGCGTACCTCGCCGCTTTCGGGCCCGCCCGCTACCAGTCCATGCCGACCTACCGCGGCGCCTCGCCCGACGGCTACAACACGTACCACGTGCTCAAGGCCGCGGACCGGTCCTGGCTGGTCCTCGCCCTCGACTGGCGGATCTCCGACAAGGGGATGGCGTGGGCGCAGGGCGTCCTCGACGCGCACCCCACGCTCCCCGCTGTGCTGACCACGCACGACATCGCCTGGGCCGACGACGACGGGAAGGCGCAGCTCTCCGACAACGGCAAGCGCCTGTGGGACGGCCTCATCCGCGCCAACGACCAGATCTTCCTCGCGCTGGGCGGCCACTACTGGCCGCCGGGCCGCACCGTCCTGCGCAACGACTCCGACAACGATGTCCACGTCCACATCACCAACTACCAGGACCGCTACTACGGCGGCGCCGGCATGATCCGTACCTACGGCTTCGATCTGGTCCGCGGGGTCGTCGACGTCGAGACCTTCTCGCCGTGGCTCCTCGCCAGGGACCCGGAGAAGCGGTCGCCGCTGGAGGCCGAGACCATCGAACTGACCGGCGACGCCGACCGGTTCAGCCTCGACATCGACTTCGACGAGCGCTTCAAGGGCTTCGCCCCCGTCGCCGTGCCGAAGCCGCGGCCCGCCTCCGCGGTCATGCCGCGCGGCACGGTCGCGTACTGGCGCTTCGACGCCGCAGGGACCCCGGCGGGCGGCACCGCGGGCAGGCCCGTCGCGGACGGAGCCGTCGTGCGCGACCTCACCGGCAACGGCAACGACCTGACCGTCAGCCGGCTCGCGTCGAGCGGGCCCGACGCGCTCACCTGGTCGGCCGACCATCACCCCGGCCAGCCCGCGCACGCCAGCCTGCGCTTCGACGGCGGCAAGAGCCCGGACCGCGGCGCGATCCTGACGACCGCCGCCCGGGCTGCCCTGAACAGCGAGAAGTTCCTGCGCGGCTACACCATCGAGACTTTCATCAGGCTGCCCGAACCCTTCGAGGGCGACCACTCCTGGATGGGCATCCTCAGCTGGGAGGGCCGCAACGGCGACGCGGGCAAGACCACGGGCTGGTCCCCGCTGGAACCGACCTGCAGCCTCAACCTGTCACCCGAGCGGTTCCTGCAGTTCGTGGTCTATCCGCAGCGCCAGGACGCCGACCCCACCTCGTGGAGCCACGCGGTGCCGGTGGGCCGCTGGATGCACATCGCCCTCGTCAACGACGGCCGCCGCACGGTGATGTACGTGGACGGCTCGAAGATCGCCCGCAACCCCTCGCAGCCGTCCACCGGCATCGCCACGCTCGGCAAGCCCTTCGTGCTCGGAGCCACCCAGTTCGACGAGAGCTTCGGGCAGGGCTTCTACGGCTGGATGGGCGACACGCGCATCGTGAACAGGGCGCTGTCCGTGGGGGAGTTCCTGACTCCCTACGCGTAGCCGCCCAACCAGCCCTTCGGCGCTACGAGTTGAACGCCTTCGCCGTCAGGAGCGGCTTGTGCGAGACGAGTGCCCGGGCCGGCCACGACAGCGTGACCGTCCGGGACTCGCCGGGCAGCAGCCACAGATAGTTGTCGCTGTAGAGGGTCGGCAGGACGCGATCACCCGTCTTCTCGTCCAGCAGCGACAGCCGGACCATGGCGGCGACGGCCGACCCCTGATTGCGTACGGTGGCGGTCAGTTCGTGCCGGGCCCCGGACCGGGACACCCGGGTGACCTTGGAGGACACCTTGGCGCGTGGCATCCGGGTCAGGGCCCGCATGGCGGCCGGGGTGCGGTAGCGCCAGTAGGTGTTCCGCGACAGCTCACGGCCGTCGCCGTCCTCCAACGTCAGCCGCAGCAGGTGCAGTTCGGGCAGGCCGTCGTCCCAGCCGACGGTGAACGCCTTCCCGGTCGCGGCCGGTGCCACGTCCAGCCGGGCGCTCCTGCCCTTGCCGAGCTGCTTGCCCGACAGATCGAGCAGCCGCGCCGAGACGACGGCCCCCCGCAGGTCCTTGCGCGTGTGGTTGACCGCGATGACCTGCCCCTTCGGGTCGGCCTGGACATGCAGCGGCTCACAGGCCGAACGCGCCCCGAAGTACGTGCCGTTGACGTCGAAGTCGTAGTCGTACGTCTGCCAGACGGTGCTGTGCCACGCCGGATGCGACATCCACAGCATCAGGCCGCTGGCGTTGTCCCACAGGTTCGCGTTCCACGCCTCGAACATGGCGCGGGTGTTCTCGTAGTTGACGAACTGGGCCTTGGCGGCGAAGTCGTCCAGGTCCGTGACCGTCCCGAGCCGGGCCTCGACCGCGGCCTTGTAGTTCTGCGGCGCCTGATTCCCGCGCTCGCTCCAGTCGTGGTAGTACCAGGCGCCGCGTATCGGCCACTCGGGCTCGTCGCCCGTCAGGTTCCGCATGCTGGCGGCGGTGGAGACGACGGGCATGCCGATCTCCGTGTGGAAACCGAAGTCCTTGCTGCCGTACGTGGCCGGGTCGAAGTACGTGTCCGGTTCGACCCAGCCGTAGGGGCCGCCGCCGGTGATGATTCCGCCGGCCGAGTTGTTCTGGTAGAGCAGACCGGGAGCCTGCTCCTCGACGGCGGCACGCATGCCCTTGTCGATGGCGGCGGGCGGATTGCCCTCGTTGGCCCCGCACCAGACGACCACGCTCGGGTGGATCCGGTAGCGCAGCACGGTGTCCCGCGCGATCGAGTTGAAGGCCTCGTGGTCCGGCGGGTCCATCGCCCAGGCGTTCGGGAAGTCGTTCCACACCAGGATGCCGTGCTCGTCGCAGGCGGCGAAGAACTCCTCCCGGTCGCAGGTCCCGACCCAGTTGCGGATCATCGTGAAGTTCATGTCGCGGTGCATCCGCACCGCCGCGTCCATCCGCTCCGGCGGCATCCGGCGCAGCAGTTCGTCCCAGCCCCAGTTGCCGCCCCGGGCCAGCACCCGGACGCCGTTCACGCTGATCTTCAGCGGGTCGGGGGTGTTGGACACGGACTTCACATCGGTCCAGGTGTCCCCGTCGTCGGAGACCTGGATGACGTACGTCTTCGGGTAGGCGGGCTCCCACACGATCGCCACCCGGTCGAACCGCTTCGCGGAGCCGAGGTCGACCTGGATCCACTGCTGGTCCTCGTACGCCGACGACCAGCGCGTTCCCGGGTCGCCGTCGGTGGCGTTCGCGGCCGGGTGGTCGGACTCCTCGGTGGACGCGGTCGCCTTGTGCCGCAGGGCGAGGTCGGTGCCCGGCTCGGCGCTGTCGATGACGCCGAGTGACCACAGGGAGTTGCCCCAGCTCGTGTTGCGCACCCCGCAGGCGATCCGGACATGGCGGGCGGTGCGCGGCGCGAAGTCCTCGACCTGGAGGCTGGCGTTGCCGTTGTTGAAGGGCAGGGGGATCGCTCCGTTGTCCACCGCCGTGACATCGGTCCAGGTGTCGTCGTCGGAGGAGACCTGCACGACGAAGGTCTTCGCGTACGCCTGCTCCCAGGTCAGGTCGACCCGGTCGAACGACTGCTGCGACCCCAGGTCGACCCGGATCCACTGATCGTCCTCGTAGGCCGACGACCAGCGGGTGCCGGGATCGCCGTCGGTGGCGTTGGCCGGACCGCGGTCGCCGCCGTCCTCGCTGGATGCCTCGGCCGGTGCGTGCAGCGCGAGATCGGCCGCGCCCCGTTCACTGTCGAACACGGACAGCGCCCACAGCGAACTGCCCCAACTGGTCGCGCGCGTAAGGCACTTCACGCGTACGTATCTGGCCTCCTGCCGGTCGAAGGGCACGGACTGGGTGTACGCGTCGCCGGTGGACGTGAACGGCAGCGGCACCTCGAACTCGTAACCGAACCGGCGGATGCCGAAGCGGGTGGTGCGGCGGTCGCTCTCGGTGCCGTCGACCGACGCGGTGAGGGTGAGGCCGTGCAGGGTGGCGTCCCCGAGTCCGTTCGGCCACCACAGCTTGGGGTCGCGTACCCGCAGCCGGCCGTAGGCGTCCGGGGTGAACGTGACCTCGACGCTCCTGCCCGCCGGGACGGTGACGACCTTGCTGACCCGTACGTCGTCGAAGGACGCGGAGACCGTCGTACGGTGGTCGGCGGTGTCGGCGTTGCGCACCGGGACCACGATGGTCAGTTCGGCCACCGACACGTCGGGCAGCTTCGGCAGGGCGGTGTCGACCCGGGGGTCGCCGATCACGACCTGGCCGGTGGATCTCAGCCGGACGTGGTTCCAGATGCCCGCGGCCCGGTCGCGTACCGCGGGCATCCAGTCCCAGCCCGAAGCGGCCAGGTAGGTCGGCGAGTTGAGGTTCATCTGGTTCGCGCCCGCGTCCACCCAGGCCTCACCCGCGGGGCCCTTGTCGCCTGGGCTGCCGGGCACCGGCATCGGCGTGATCCGCACCGCGAGCCCGTTGGCCCCGCCGCCCGGCGCGAGCAGCCCGGTCACGTCGTGGGCCGAGCGGGCGAAGGGGTACGTCAGATCGCCCACGCGGTGGCCGTTGAACCAGATGTCGGCCAGGTGGTTGACGCCGTCGAACTCCAGCCAGATCCGGCGGCCGGGCCCGGTGCGCAGGCCGCGCGGCAGCTCGAAGTCCCGCTTGTACCACCACGCGTGCCGGGACAGGGCCTCCGGGATGTGCAGGTTGTTGAGCCCGGCCACCGGGTCGGGCAGCTTGCCCTGGTCGACGAGCGAGGCCAGGACCGTGCCGGGCACGGTGGCGGGCAGCCAGCGGCTGGTGTCGGCGGACGTCTTCGACAGCTCCTTGCCGTCGCCGCCCTTCCCGCCGCCGTCCCCGCCCTTCCCGCTGTCGCTGTCACCGTCCGCCCAGTCGTCGAGGGTGAGCCGCCAGCCCGACTCCAGCGGCACCGTGCCGTCGTCGGCCACGGTCAGCTTCGGCGCGGGACCGTTGAGGGTTCCCCAGTCCGTCCAGCCGGTGGCCGACGGCCGGTGACCCTTGGCGCTGCCGTGCACCTCGAAGCCGTTCAGACCCAGGGGAAGAGGGCTGGAGCGCCTGCGCGAGGTCATCCGCACCCAGCGCGCCGACACCGGGCGGGGGAGCTGGATGTCCACCACACCGCCGGTGCCCGCCGTCGTGCGGTACACGCTGGTCCAGGACGTGTGATCGGTCGACGTCTCGACGACGAAGTCGACCGCGTAGCTCGACTGGATCTCCTTGCCCGTGGTGCCACTGGCCGGATTTCCCGTGGTGGGCGGTGTGAACACCGGGTCGCTCGCGTCACCCTCGAAGGTGAGCCGGATCCAGGTGACCTCGCACCGGGCCTGCAGATCGACCGAGATCCACTGCGGGTCGCCCGCCCCGGCCCGCCATCCGCTGCCCCGGACGCCCGGCGAGGTGAGCCGGTCCACCACGAAGGAGCCCGGCGTGGCCGCGTAGGCCGTGGAGGAGACGGTGACCGGGCGGTGCAGGGCGAGTTCGGCGGGCGGGGCGGACCCGGCCGACCCCTCGCCACCCGCGGCGGCGGCAGCCGGCAGGGGAGCCAGGGCGCCCAGGCCGAACCCGGCCAGCAGGGTGGAACCCGTGGCGACGACGGATCGCCGCGAGAGCTGACGCGGCGAACTCGACTGATCTGTCATGAGCGTGATGTCCCATCGGAAGACAGCGGCGCGGGCCGGACCCGAACACGGCGCGCGGGAGGCACTGACAACGTTGCCAAAGGCTGGGACCCGCGGAGTTTCCTGTCAACCCCTGCGACAGACCCCGTCTCTCTTTCTATTAAATTAGGAATTAATATTGACAGGGTTTCCGGCCGCGGGCCACAGTCTTCGCCGTGACGCGGACGGCCGCCGCCGCAGCGCGGCCCACGTCACGCCCTCGTGCTTCCCAGCGCTTTCGTGCTTCCCAACCATCGGGAGAGGCAAGTGATTTCACACCCGCAGGTCCGCACACCCGCGGCTCGGAGACTGACCCGCCGCACCACCACGGTCGCGATCGCAACGGTCCTGGCGGTGACCGCGGCCCCCGCGGCCACCGCCGGCACGGGGACCGTGACCGGTGTCGACCAGGGCGCGCCCGAGTACTACGACAGCGGTCTCGCGCCCACGCCCTACATGGGCTGGAACACCTACTACGGCCTGGGCGCGCCCACCGAGAAGGAGGTGCGCTCCGTCGCCGACAAGCTGGTCGGCAGCGGTCTGCGCGACAGCGGCTACGACGTCGTGTGGCTCGACGGCGGCTGGCAGGCCGACAACCCGCGCGATGCACAAGGGAACCTGGTCGCCCACCCGGATCGCTTCCCCTCCGGGATCCCGGCCCTGGTCTCGTACCTCCACAAGCGGGGTCTGAAGGCGGGCATCTACACCGACGCGGGCGCCTACGACGGCGGCAAGAGCTGCGGACTCGGCAGCAGGGGGCACTACGACCAGGACGCACGGCAGTTCGCCGACTGGAAGATCGACGCGGTCAAGGTCGACTTCCTGTGCGGGATCGGGGCGAAGCTCGATCCGGGCCCGGCGTTCAAGGAGTTCAGCGACGCGGTCGCCAAGTCCGGCCGCACGATGCTGCTCAACCTCTGCAACCCGCTCACCGACGACTGGGGCGTGCCGCACACACCCGAGCAGGACGCGCACAACTCGTACGTCTACGCCCCGACGATCGCCGACTCGTGGCGCACGGGCACGGACATCGCGTGGGGCACCCCGAGCCCCGGCCAGTGGCCCAACGTGCTGCGCAACATGGACGCCAACGCCTGGCACCCCGAGGCGCAGGGGCCCGGCCACTACAACGACCCCGACTACCTCATCCCCACGCGGCGCATGAGCGACGGCTCGCTGGAGCTGACGGAGGAGGAGTCCACCACGCAGTTCGTGATGTGGGCCGAGATGGCCTCGCCGCTCGTCCTCGGCTCCGATCCGCGGACGTTGTCGCCGTCGATGCTCAGGACACTGCGCAACCCGGAGATCATCGCCGTCGACCAGGACCCGCTGGCCGTCCAGGGCGTGCGGGTGGCGAGCGACTCCACGGGTGACGTCTACAGCAAGGTCCTCCAGGGCGACGGCAGGCGCGCGGTCGTGCTGCTCAACCGCTCCGACGAGCCCGCCGAGCGCACGGTCCGCTTCTCCGACGTCGGGCTCGGCGGGGCCGTCGGCGTCCGCGACCTGCGAGCCCGTGCGGACCGGGGCGCCCACAGTGACACGTACACGGTCGAAGTGCCCGCGCACGGCACCGCGTTCCTGAAGCTGACCGGCACCGACGCCCTGCCCGGAACGAGCCTCGGACAGAAGACCTCGGCGAGCCCGGCCGTGGTGCGCGACGGTGACACGCTCAGCACGTTCCTGCGCGGACCGCGCGGCTCCCTCGTCCAGCACACCACGACCTCCGACGGCAACGGGCGGGGCCGGACCCGGGACCTCGGCGGTCCCACGGGAGGCAGGTTCCTGGGGCAGCCCGCCGCGTACGCCTCGGCCGGCGGCCGGATCGACGTCTTCGTGCGCGGTACCGACTCCCGGGTCCACCGGCGGGTCTTCGCCGACGGGCGCTGGGGCGCGTGGCAGAGCCTGGGCGGACGGGTGACCGACGCGCCGACGGTGGCGTTCACCGACCCCGGCCACTGGACGCTGGTCGCCCGCGACGCGGACGGGGAGGTCGTGCAGCGCGGCCCGTCGACCGGCTGGTCGTCGCTCGGCACCCCCGGTGGGCTTCGGACGTACGGGCGGCCGTCGGCCGTCGTCGACTCGGACGGGCAGCTCCACCTGGCCGTCCGCACCGCCGCCGACGACGTGTGGACGCGGACCCGGACGGCGGCGGGTCAGTGGTCGCCGTGGACCTCGCTCGGCGGAACCGTCAGCGGCAGCCCGACCCTCGTCACGGCCGGGGACACCGTCGTGCTGTACGCGCGCGCCGCCGACTACACGCTCTGGCAGCGGCGTCACGAGGACGGGGCCTGGCAGGGCTGGACGAAGCGGGACGAGTTCCCGAGTGCCGCGTTCGAGGGCTCGCTGGGAGCGGTGGCCGGGGCGGCCGGGCCTGACGGCACGGTCGGTGTGGACGCGGTGTACCGGGGCGTCGACGGTCGGGTGCACCTGACGTCGTTCGCCCAGACCGTCCAGACCGTCCAGACCTCGTCCAAATAAATTAGTAATTATTCTTGACGTGGCGTGAGCGTCACGCGAATCTGGATCAGCGCGGATCCACAGGGAGCCCTCCATGACGAACCACCAGACCAGCAGGCGCCGGTTCCTCGCCGGCGCCGGCGCCGCCGGGACAGCGGCGCTGCTCAGCGGCTGTGTCACCTCGACCTCCTCCGGCAAGAGCTCCTCCAAGGGCTCGGTGACCCTCCAGTCCAACCTCTCGGCCCCGCAGGCCAAGGCCGCGATGCAGGACGTCGTCGCCGCGTACGCCAAGAAGGGGGCGGGGAGCGCGAGCCTCAACACGGTCGCCGCCGAGACCTTCCGCACCCAGCTGCCGACCTACCTCACCTCCGCCAACCCGCCGGACGTCTACACCTGGTACCCCGGGTCGGTGGCGGACGCGTACGCGAAGAAGGACCTGCTGCTCGACCTCGGCGAGGTCTGGTCCTCGCCCGACCTCAAGGGCTACTCCAAGGCCCTGAACAGCCTGTGCACCTCGGCCGCCGGCAAGAAGGTCTTCGTGCCGACCACCTACTACTGGTGGGGCATGTTCTACCGGAAGTCGAACTTCGCCAAATGGGGCGTGAGCGAGCCCAAGAGCTGGGACGACTTCCTCGACCTGTGCGACAAGCTCAAGAGCAAGGGCGTCGACCCCATCGGCCTCGGCGCGGGCGGCAACACGGCCTGGGTCGCCTCGGCCTGGTTCGACTACCTCGACATCCGCATCAACGGCGCCGACTACCACCGCCAACTCCTCGCAGGGAAACACCGGTTCGACGACCCCGAGGTCCGCAAGGTCTTCGACCGCTGGCAGGAACTGCTGCCCTACTTCGACCCGAACGGCACCGCGGTCGCCTTCCAGGACGCCACGACCTCCCTGCTCAACGGTCGCAGCGGCATGATGCTCATCGGCACCTTCTTCGCGGACGCCGCACCCAAGGACGCCCTCGACGACATCGACTTCTTCCGCTTCCCCGTCATCGACCCGAAGGTCCCGCTCGCCGAGGAAGCCCCCACGGACGGCTACTTCGCCAGCGCCCGCACCGGCCGCCACGACCAGGTCGTCGACCTCATGCGCTACCTCGCCACCGCCGAGGCCCAGGAGATCTACATCAAGGGCTCCTCCGGCACGGTCCTGCCGTGCAACCCCGACGCGAAGGACGCGGGAACCGCCCTCGTGAAGAAGGGCCGGGCGCACATCGAACAGGCCGCCGAGATCACCCAGTTCTTCAACCGGGACTCCAGCGACGCCCTCCAGCCCACCGCCGACAACGCGCTGACCAAGTTCATCGCCAAGCCGAAGCAGATCGGCTCCATCCTCACCGACTGGCAGCGCGACGCCGCGAAGATCTGGACCGCCTGACATGCCCGACACGGCCGTCCTGACCGCCCCCGACCGCAAGGCGCCCGCCCCGCCGCCGCCCCGGGGCAGGCGGAACCGGGGCCCGCGCCGCACACCCCCGCTGGTCCTCGCCTTCGTCCTCGTGCCGCTGCTCGCCGAGGCACTGTGGGTGTTCTGGCCGGCGCTCCAGGGCTTCTACCTCGCCCTCACCAGCTGGGACGGCGTCTCCGCACCGACGTTCGTCGGCCTCGACAACTTCCGCGAGATGGCCCACGACGACGTCTTCCTCGACGCGGCCGGCCACACCGTGCTCTGGCTCCTCCTCTTCGGCGGCCTGTCCGCCGTCCTCGGCCTCGGCGCCGCACTCGTGCTCCAGCAGGAACGGCGCGGAGTCGGCTTCTACCGCGCCGCCCTCTTCCTGCCCGTCGTCTTCTCCCTGGTCGCCACCGCACTGGTGTGGCAGGCGATCTACCAGCCCGACGGAGTCCTCAACCAACTCCTCGCATCGGCCGGCCTCGGCAACCTGCGCCACGCCTGGCTCGCCGACCAGGACACCGCCCTGTACGCCGTGATGGTCCCCGCGCTCTGGCGCCAGATCGGTTACGTGATGGTCCTGTACGTCGCCGGCCTCAAGGGCATCGACCCGGCCCTGTACGAGGCCGCCAAGGTCGACGGCGCCGGTGCCTGGCAGCGGCTGCGGCACGTCACCCTGCCCCAGCTGCGCAGTGTCAACGCCGTCGTCCTGTCCGTCATCGTCATCGACTCACTGCGCTCCTTCGACGTCGTGTGGTCGCTGACCCGGGGCGGCCCCTACCACTCCTCGGAACTGCTGAGCACGTACATGTACTCCACCGCCTTCCAGTCCCTGCGCCTCGGTTACGGGTCCGCCCTCGCCGTCGTCATCTTCGTGCTGGCCTTCGGCGTCATCTGCTCCTACCTCGTCCGCGCGTTCCGGGAGGCCGACTGATGTCCGCCCCCTCAGCCCCCTCGAACACCTCCGCCACGTCCGCTCCCTCGGTCTCCGCCACCGCGCTGCGCCGCAGGCGGGCCGCGACCGCCGGGTTCCATCTCGGCGCGGGCACCCTGGCCGTCCTGTGGCTGCTGCCCATCGCCCTGGTGCTGGTGACCAGCCTGCGGTCCTTCGACGACATCGCCGCGCACGGTCTGGGCAGCTGGCCGCACTCCTTCACCCTCGGCAACTTCGGCCAGGCCTGGAACGACGGCGGCCAGCAGCGCGCCCTGATCAACAGCCTGCTGGTCACCGTGCCGGCCGTCCTGGTGACGCTCGCGCTGGCCGCCATGGCCGCGTTCGGGCTCAGCCGCTACGACCTGCCGTTCCGCCGTTCCCTGCTGCTGCTCATGCTCGGCGGCAACCTGCTCCCGCCGCAGATCCTGCTCATCCCCGTCTCCAAGCTGAGTGAACTGCTGGGGATCTACGACACCCTGCCCGCACTGATCGGCGTACAGATCGGCTTCGGTGTCGGCTTCTACGTCTTCGTCCTGCACGGGTTCATGCGGTCGATCCCGCCGGAGATCCAGCAGGCGGCGGTCGTCGACGGCGCCGGGCCCTGGCAGATCTTCTGGCGGATCATCCTGCCGTTGACCCGCCCCGCCCTCGCGGCCCTCAGCGCCCTGTCGTTCACCTGGATCTTCAACGACCTGCTGTGGGCGATCACCGTCCTGCGCAGCGACACCAAGATGCCGATCACCGCCGCCCTCATCGGACTCCAGGGGCAGTACGTGTCCATGTGGAACGTCATCGCCGCCGGATCCGTCATCGCCGCGGCGCCCACGGTGATCGTGTTCCTCCGCTTCCAGCGGCACTTCGTCGCCGGCCTCAACCTGGGAGCGGTGAAGTGACCGCGGGAACGGGGAGGGAACAGGTGGCGACGGCCCGGCGCTGGACCCTGCGCGCCGAACACACCAGCTACACCGTGCGGCTGTCCCCGGACGGCCCCTGGGCCGAACTGGAGGCCTGGGGGCCGACCGGTGTCGAGGACGGCCCGTCCGCCCTCGACTGGTCGCGGCGCACGCACTTCATCACGCCCGCGGACGCGGCACCGGCCGAGTATCTGCCGTACGGGCTGCGGCCGTTCACCGGAAGCGAGCTGATCGCCGGGCGGCCGGGCGGGGAGCGGGGGGTGTGGTGGGAGTTCGACGGGGCGGAGGAAGGAGAGGGGGACGGCAGGCTGCGGCTCGCGTTCACCGACCATGTCCTCGGGCTGCGTACGGTCCTGTGCTACGAGGTGGTGCCGGGCACGGACGTGATCCTGCGCTGGACCGAACTGACCGCGAGCACCGGTGAACTGCGCCTGGAACGGCTCGACTCGGCCGCCGTGAACATCCCCGTCACCGGCGCCGCCCGGCTGACGTACCTCACCGGCCAGTGGTCGCAGGAATTCCAGCTCACCCAACTCGACCTGCCGCGCGGCACGTTCACCATGGGCAGCGTCCAGGGCGTGCCAGGGCACGCCTACGCGCCCTGGCTCGCGGTGCAGGACAGCGCGGACGGGGCATCCGGGGGCGGCGGCGCCGCGTACGGCATCGCGCTCGAATGGTCCGGCAACTGGCACATCACCGCGGAGGCTGAACCGGGCGGTCTCGTCCGCGTCCGCGCCGGGCGGGTCCCGCACGAGGGCGCCGTGTTCCTGGCGCCCGGCGAAACCCTCACGACCCCGCGTCTGGCCTGCGCGTTCAGCCCGGACGGCCTCGACGGGCTCTCCCGGGTCTGGCACCGCTACGAACGCCGGCTCTCCGGCGAGCGGCTGCACCGGCCCCGCAAGGTCCTCTACAACTCCTGGGAGGCCACCGGCTTCGACGTCGACGCGGCCGGGCAGCTGGAGCTGGCGAAAGCCGCCGCCGACATCGGAGCGGAACTGTTCGTCGTCGACGACGGCTGGTTCACCGGCCGCGCCGACGACACCGGAGGCCTCGGCGACTGGTACCCGGACCCGGCGGCCTTCCCGCACGGCTTCGGCCGGTTCGTCGACGAGATCAAGGGGCTGGGCCTCGACTTCGGCCTGTGGGTGGAGCCCGAGGCGGTCAGCCCCGGCAGCCGCCTGTACGCCGAACACCCCGAGTGGGTCTACCGGATCGAGTACCGCCCCGCCCGCCTGGTCCGCAACCAACTGCTCCTCGACCTCGGCCGTACCGACGTCCAGGACTTCGTCATCGGCACCCTCGACCGGCTGCTGACCGCGTACGACATCAGCTACCTCAAGTGGGACATGAACCGGCCGCCCACCGAACGCGGGCGCCCGGACGCCCCGCACGACGCCCGGCCCGACCTGGACGCCGAGCACGTCGCCGGATACCTGCGCGTCCTGGACCACCTGCGCGCCACCCACCCGGGCGTCACGGTCGAGGGCTGCGCGGGCGGCGGCGCACGCATCGAGCACGCGACCCTCGCGCGCACCGACGTGGTGTGGCCCAGCGACAACACCGCCCCGCTGGACCGGCTGTCCGTCCAGTACGGCTTCCTGCACGCCCACGCCCCGCACGTCATGAGCTCATGGGTCACCGACGCCCCCGGCATCTTCGACCCGCGCCCGCGCAGCCTCGCGTTCCGGTTCGTCAACGCCATGTGCGGAGTCCTCGGCATCGGCGCCGACCTGCGCGCCTGGACACCGCGGGAGCGGGCCGAGGCCGCCCGGTGGATCGCCCGCTACAAGGACGTACGGGAAACCGTCCACCACGGTGAGGTCCACCTCCTCGGCACCCCCGATGGCCCCACCTACGGTGTGCAGTACGACGACCCGCGGTCCGGGCGCACGGTCGTCGCGGCCCTCGGCACCGGGCGCCTCGACGGGGCGCCGCTGCTGCCCGGCCGCCCCGACCGGCTCAGACTGCGCGGTCTCGACCCGGGAGCGCGTTACAGCGATGCCGGATCGGACAGGACGTACAGCGGAGCACATCTGCTGCACCACGGTCTGCCCTTCACCTGGAGCGAGGGCCACGACGCCGAACTGGTGGTGCTGCGGCGGCGGTGACAGCGGTCCGGCATATGTTTTCGGGACGGACGGCCGTCCCCCGCACGCGAAGGAGTCGAACCCCACGATGGAGCAGCCCGCACGACCGCCCGGCGCCCGCTTCGCCGGCCGCACGGCCGTCGTCACCGGCGCGGCCTCCGGCATCGGAGCCGCCACGGCCGAACGCCTCGCCGAGGAGGGTGCCGCCGTGGTCCTCGCCGACCTCGCCGAGGACCGCGGCGGGAGAGTCGCCGCGCGCATCACGAAGGCGGGCGGCCACGCACGGTTCGTACGGGCCGACGTCGCCGCCGAGGACGACTGGACCCGGATCGTGGCCGCCGCCCACGGCTTCGGACCCGTGGACGTCCTCGTCAGCAACGCCTACACCGTCGAGGTGGCGCCCGCCCATGAGCTGTCCCTCGACTCGTGGCGGCGCCAGCTCGCCGTCAACACCACCGGCGCCTTCCTCGGCTTCCGGGCCTGCCTGCCCGACCTGCGGGAACGCCGGGGAGCGGTCGTGCTGACCTCGTCCGTCCATGCGAACAGGGGCATCCCGGGACACCCCGCGTACGCCGCCTCCAAGGGCGCCCTGCTGTCCCTGTGCTCGCAGCTCGCCGTCGAGTACGGGCCCGAGGTGCGCGTCAACGCCGTCGTACCCGGCCCGATCCTGACCGCCGCCTGGGACAGGGTCACGCCCGAGGACCGGGAACGCAGCATCGCGGAGACGGCGGCGCGCCGCTTCGGCACACCGGAGGAGGTGGCCGCGGCCATCGCCTTCCTCAGCGCAGGCGAAGCCTCGTACATCACCGGGACGAGCCTGGTGGTGGACGGCGGCTGGAGCGTGGTCAAGGCCTCCGCATGACCAGGACACCGCACCCTCACCCGAACACCCCCCTCGCAGAGAAAGGCCGTACGAGAATGACGCCCTATGCCCGCCGCGGCGTGCACGGCCAGACCGTGGAAGTCCTCGCCCGCCGCATCCTGGGCGGCGAGATCCCCGAGGGGGCCACGCTCGACCTGGTGGCGCTGCAGAGCGAGCTGGACGTGAGCCTCACCGCTCTGCGCGAGTCCCTCAAGGTGCTCGCCGCCAAGGGGATGGTCGACGCCCGCCAGAAGCGCGGCACGTTCGTCCGCACCCGTGCCGAGTGGAACCTCCTCGACGTCGACGTGCTGCGCTGGCAGTTCGAGGGCGGTCGCACCTCCGAGGCGGACGAAGCGCTGCTGCGGAACCTCGCCGAGGTGCGCGCCATCATCGAGCCGGCCGCGGTCCGGCTGGCCGCCGACCGGCGCACCGACGCCGACCTGGCCGCTCTCGACGGCGCGCTCGACGCGATGGGGGAGGGCGGTGGCGACGCCGCCCACGCGGTCGAGGCCGACCTCGCCTTCCACCGGGCCCTGCTCGCCGCCACCCACAACGAACTCCTCGAACGCATGGAGATGGTGATCGAGTCCGGGCTGGCCCACCGCGACCGGATCGTGCACAGCGCCCCGCACAGCGAGGATCCGGTCCCGGCGCACCGGGCGGTCCTGGACGCCGTACGCGACCGGGACCCGCGGGCCGCCGAGGCCGCGATGCGGGCCCTGCTCGACCAGGCGGGCCGCGACCTGGACCGCCTCGGCGACGCCGACGACACCGGCGACGCCGGCGACGTCGCTACAGCGGATGCCGCCGATGCCGGTGACAGCCATGTGCCCGACGCGACGGAAGGCTCCCGCTCCCAGTGAAGATCACCCGTATCGAGACCTTCCTGGTCCCGCCCCGCTGGCTGTTCTGCCGTGTCGAGACCGACGACGGTGTCGTCGGCTGGGGCGAACCGGTCGTCGAAGGGCGGGCCGAGGTCGTGCGCGCCGCCGTCGACGTGCTGGCCGAACACCTCGTCGGCCAGGACCCGTTGCGCATCCAGGACCACTGGCAGGTGCTGTCCAAGGGCGGCTTCTACCGCGGCGGCCCGGTGCTCTCCAGCGCCGTCGCCGGGCTCGACCAGGCCCTGTGGGACATCGCGGGCAAGACGTACGGGGCTCCGGTGCACGCGCTGCTGGGCGGGCCGGTGCGGGACCGCGTCCGCGTCTACGCCTGGGTCGGCGGCGACGAACCCGCCGAGCTGACCGAGCAGATAGCCGCGCAGGTCGAGGCGGGCTTCACGGCGGTGAAGATGAACGGCGCCGGAGCCACCTCGCCGATCCCCACCCCGGCCGAGACCGCCGCGATCGTGGGCCGGGTGGCCGCCGCCCGCGAGGCGCTGGGCCCCGACCGGGATGTCGCCGTCGACTTCCACGGCCGTTTCACGGCGGCGGGCGCGCGCCGGGTCCTGTCCGAACTGGGGCCCCTGCACCCGCTGTTCGTCGAGGAGCCCGTCGTGCCCGAGCACGGCCACCTGCTGGCCGGGCTCGTCGCCGCGAGCCCGATCCCGCTCGCCACCGGTGAACGTCTCTACGGACGCGCCGACTTCCTGCCCGTACTCACCGCGGGCATCGCGGTCGCCCAGCCGGACCTGTCCCACGCCGGCGGCATCTCGGAGGTGCACCGCATCGCCTCGCTCGCCGAGACCCACGGCGCGCAGCTCGCCCCGCACTGCCCGCTCGGCCCGATCGCGCTGGCGGCCAGCCTCCAGATCGCCTTCGCCACCCCCAACTTCCTGATCCAGGAGCAGAGTCGGGGCATCCACTACAACAAGGACGCCGATCTCCTGTCGTACCTGGTCGACCCCGAGCCGTTCCGGTTCGTCGACGGGCACGCCGCGCGCGGCTACGCCCCCGGTCTGGGCGTCACCATCGACGAGGCCGCCGTCCGGGCCGCCGACCGGTCCGGACACGCCTGGCGCAACCCGGTGTGGCGGCACGCCGACGGCTCCTTCGCCGAGTGGTGAGCATGCCGCTCGAAGTGGCCACCGACCCGGCCCACGGCGGCCGTTGGACCTCCCTGCGCACGGCCGCCGGCCGGGAGTGGCTGTGGCACCGCGAGGCCCCCGAACGGGAGGGCGTCGCACCGGGCGACGCCTTCGTGGACGCGGGCGGCCTGGAGGAATGCGTTCCCACGGTCCGGGGCGGCCCGGACCACGGAGACGCGTGGTCCCGCCCCTGGACCCGGGTCCCGGCCCCGGCGCGGGGTGACGACCGGTACGTCGTCCACTGCGAGCGGTTCACGCTCGGACGCACGATCCGCGGTACTCCCGACGGAGCGGAGGCCGACTACGTGCTGACCGCCGGCGCGGGTTTTCGCTTCGTGTGGGCCGCTCACGCCCTGCTCGATCTGTCCGAGCGGGCGAGCGTGCGCATCGGCGACGGGGCGCGCACCCGGCTCTTCCGCGAGGCGGCCCCGCTGTTGGCGCAGGAGTGGCCCGAGGACGCCCCGTGGGTGGAGGGGATTTGGCCCGCCCCCTGCGGGCTGCGGCTGGACCGGTTCGGGCCGGACGACGGCACCGCGGTCGGCGCCGTCGTGGACGCCCCCGGCTGCTGCGTCCACGACGGCCGGGACCGGCTCTCGCTGGCCCTGGAGACGGACGGGCAGCCCACCTCCGTCGCCCTCTGGCGCAACCTGGGCGGGTTCCCCGCCGGGCGCCCCTACCGCAGCACAGGCGTCGAGCCCATGCTCGGCCGCGTCTTCGACCTCGCGGAGGCGAATCCCGGCGACGCGGCCCGGGTACCCGCCTCCGGCGAGGTGCGGTGGCGGCTGACGCTCACCACGCACTGCCGCTGCACCTGAACCGACCTGTTCCACAAGGAGTCTGCATGGACCTGCTGGATCTTCGAGCGGCCCTGACCGCCCACCGCGTGGTCGCCATCGTGCGCGGCGACGACCCGGAGGCGGCGCTGCGCACCGTACTGGCCCTGGCCGAGGAGGGCGTCGAGCTGATCGAGGTGTCGCTCAGCGGCAAGGACGCCCTGTCGGTCATCGAGCGGGCCCGCAAGGAACTCGGCCCCGACCGCCCCCTCGGCGCCGGTACGGTCCTGACCGCCGACGACGCCCGCGCCGCCCGGCAGGCCGGTGCGGACTTCGCCGTCACCCCCGCGCTCGGGGACGGCGTCACCGCGGCACGCGAACTGGGACTGCCGGTCCTGGCCGGGGTGATGACCCCGACGGAGATCCTGGCCGCGCGGACCCTCGGAGCCGCCGCCCTGAAGATCTTCCCCGCCGCCCAGGCCGGCGGCCCCGCCTACCTCAAGGCCCTGCGCGGCCCGTTCCCGCACGAACTGTTCGTGCCGGTGGGCGGGGTCGACGGGGCCGCCGCCCGCGCGTATCTGGCGGCCGGGGCGACCGCCGTCGGCGTGGGCTCACCGCTGATCGGGGACGCGGCCGACGGCGGCAGCCTGACCGCGCTGCGGGACCGCGCCCGGGCGTTCGTCGCGGTGGCGAACGAGGGCGCCTCGTGACCCACCCCGAAGCCGCAGCCCCAGCGGGGGCGGACGTCCTCGGACCCGACCGTCTCGAACTCGGCGAGGGCATCCGCTGGACGCACGACCACGGCATCGTGCTCGTGGACATCCTCGCGGGCCGCCTGCTCACCGCCACGGACCGTCCCGCCGAACCCCTCCGGCAACTGGCCCAACTACCCTTCCCCCTGGGCGCGGTGGCACCCGTCGCCGACGCCCCCGGCACCTGGATCGCCGCCGCGGGAACCGGCATCTGCCTGCTCACCCCCGACGCCCCGCCGCGCTGGCTCGCCCAGCCCGAGGCGGACGCGGCACGACCCATGCGCATGAACGACGGGACCGCCGACCCCTCCGGCCGCTTCTGGGCGGGCAGCATGGCCTACGGGGCCGACGACGGAGCCGGTTCCCTCCACCGCGTCGACCAAGACGGCACGGCGGTCCGCGTCCTCGACGGCATCACCGTGCCGAACGGGCCCGCCTTCACGGCCGACGGCCGCACCATGTACCTGGCCGACAGCGCCCGCGGAGTCGTCCGGCGGTACTCCGTCGACCCCCTCACCGGCGACCTCGGCACCCCGGAGACGTACGTCACCGTCGACGACGGCAGCCCCGACGGCATGGCGGTGGACGCCGAGGGCGCGGTGTGGATCGCGGTGTGGGGCACCGGCACCGTACGCCGGTATCTGCCGGACGGCCGCCTCGACCGCACGCTGCGGCTGCCCGCACGGCAGCCCGCCGGAGTGTGCCTGCGGGAGGACCTGCTGTACGTCACCAGCGCCCGCGTGGGACTCGCCGCGCCCGGCCCGTACGACGGCGCCGTGTTCACGGCCCGGGTCGACGTACCCGGGAGGCCGGCGGACACGTACCGGCCCCACGGCCCTGACCGCCACGGCCCCGATTCGCCCCGGAAGGAGCTGCGATGAACAGCGCGTCCGCCTCCCGCGCCGCCTGGCTGCCCCGCGAAGGACCGGTGGTCTGCGTCGGGGAGACCATGGCCGCCCTCGCCCCCGCCCCGGCCGAGTCCCTGGAGAGTGCCGAGGCCCTGCGGGTGTCGGTGGCCGGGGCCGAGTCGAACGTGGCGATGTACCTGGCCGACCTGGGCGTCCCTGTCTCCTGGCTCTCGGCGCTCGGCGACGACGCGCTGGGCCGGCGGGTGCGCGCCGCGGTCGGCGCCGCAGGTGTCGACGTCGGGGGAGTGCGGCACGACCCGGAGCGGCCCACGGGCCTGCTCGTGAAGGAGCCCGCCCCCACCGGTACCCGCGTCCACTACTACCGTGGCGGCTCGGCGGCCTCGGCCCTGGGCCCCGAGGTGCTGAAGGACGACCGGTTGCGGTCCGCCTCCGTCCTCCATCTCACCGGGATCACCCCGGCCCTGTCCCCGTCCTGCCTGAGCCTGGTGGAGGAAGCCCTCGCCACCCCGCCGGACCAACGCCCGTACGCCATCAGCTTCGACGTCAACCACCGCCGGGCGCTGTGGCCGCCCGGCACGGCCGCGCCCGTACTGCGCGAGCTGGCCGACCGCGCCGACCTCGTCCTCGTCGGCCTCGACGAGGCACAGGACCTGTGGGACGCCGGCCTCGAACCGGACGGCGTACGGCGGCTGTTGCCGCATCCGCGTCTGCTCGTCGTCAAGGACGGCGGCCGGTCGGCCACGGTCTTCGGCGACGAAGGCTCCTGGACCGTGCCCGCCCTGCGCACGGACGTGGTGGAGCCCGTCGGCGCGGGGGACGCCTTCGCCGCCGGGTTCCTGGGCGGGCTGCTGCGGGGCGCCGACATGGAGCGTGCGCTGCGGCTCGGCCACATCACCGCCGGGTCGGCACTCCAAGTGACCGGCGACCACGGCCCGTTGCCCGACAAGGCCAGGATCGAGGAACTCCTCGGTCTCCCCGCGCCCGACTGGGCCCGGATGGACCGCGAGTGACGGACCGGTCGCGCTGAGGTGGTCAACGGTCCAAGGTCACCGTCGGGTACGACGAAGGTCACAATTACATATCGGACACTTCGCACTTCAATCTTCACGCGAGACACACAAGTTGGCTAAGTTGACGGCTAGGCCGTACGACTGGCTCCGGTGAACCTCGCCGGGTCGCGCGGTCTCCGCCGCATCCGACCGGCCCTCGTGGCGGCCGGAGCCGGAGGTCAGTCGACTTCAGGGTGAATCGGCCCAACTGCCCGGCGGGCAGGGGCCGTAGGGCATGAACGTCGGAACCTTCAGCCCGAAACCCAAGGTCGGCCCGGCAGGCGGTGCACGGAAGGAGTCGTCTCCCATCGCGCCGGAACGAACGCAGCGCCCCGGAGGCACCGGCCTCCCCGGCATGTCCCGCTCCGCCCTCGTGAAGGCGGCCCCCGCTTCCGTGGACCAGTTCGCCTCCGCAGGCATTCCCGCCCAGCGGGGTGACGAACCCAGCCGCGAGGAAGTACAGCAGCGGATCACGAATCTCTACGACCGGGTCGAGAACGCCACGGGCAACATCAATGTCACCCGGGCGATGAGCACCACGACGCGCGACGCCCGAGCGGCGTCAGGGGACAGGGGCGGCCGGGGCGGAGCCTCCGACGCGGCAGCCCCGCTGCCGGACGTCGCGAAGCAGTGGTTCGACGTGGGCCGCTCGCAACTGGGCCCCGTCTTCCCGGCGGTGCTGCCGCCCGACCGGACGCCGGACCGTGGTTCCGCCGGCTCCCGACCCGCCGATTCCGGCGGTCGTCCGGGCGGCGGTGGCCGTGAGGGGCGCGGGGGCCGCGAGGGTTCCGACAAGCCCGTCCTGGAGCTGACCGCCGGCCCGAGCGCCGGCCCCGGCCCCGGTGGCGGCGCCGGACCCCTCGCGGAACTGACCGCGAGACCGGTCGCCGAGCTGACCGCGGGACCCACCGCCGCGCTCCCGGCCGTCCCGGCCCAGCGCCAGGCGGCCGACAGGGCCCTGCCCGGGCCGTCCGGCGGACCGTCGCAGACGACCCTGCGGACGTCGAAGCAGCGCAACCAGCGCAAACTCGGACAGGCCCGCGACCTGCTGGCCGGACACGCGGCCCGGCGCGGCGCGCCCGCGGCGGAACTGCAGCCGTTCCAGGCGGTCGAGGGCGCCTGGGGCCCTGCCGCCCCCCAGCCGCAGAGCTACCGCACGGCCGCGCCCGCCGCGGACGCCTGGCAGCAGCCGGCCATCGGTACGGACATGCGCGCGGGCACGGACATGTACGCCGGTACGGCCGTCCACCCCGGCCTGCCCGGTACGGGAGCGGGTGTCGCCGCCGACCGGAGCATCGGCAACGGCGTGCACCTGGGCGTCGACCAGTACGCCGGTGGCCCGTACACCGCCGCCCGGCAGAGCGACACGAGCAGGTACGTCGACGCGAGCACGCCCATCGCCACGGGAGTCGCCCTCGACATGCAGGCCGCGGCCGACCCCGGCTACGGCGTGCCCGCCCCCGCCCCGGCCGCTGCTCCCGCTCCCGTCTATGCGACGCCCGCGCATGGCACGCCCGTCTATACGACGCCCGCCCATGGCACGCCCGTCTATGCCGCACCCGACCCCGGGTACGGCGGTCAGGGCGCCAGGGCCGTCGACTTCGCACGCGCCCAGATCGGCAAGCCGTGCGTCTGGGGCTCCATGGGACCGGGCTCGTACGACTGCTCCAGTCTCACGCAGGCCGCCTGGAAGGTCGCCGGAGTCGCGCTCCCGCGTTCCGTCCAGGACCAGGCGACCGCCGGCACGATGGTCCCCGTCGCGGACGTCCGGCCCGGTGACCTGGTCCTCTTCAGCGGACAGGTCGCACACGTCGGCATCGCCACGGGCAACGGGATGATGATCCACGCACCGAGCCCGGGCGTCGCCATCCGCGAGGAGTCGATCTACTGGGCCGGCGAGGCGGCCATCCACAGCGTGATCCGCCCCGCCTGAGGGCCGGCCGAGGGGCTTGAGCCAGGGACGACGAGCCGGCGGTCAGGGTGACTGCGGTGTCACCGCCGGCTCCGTGAGCGCCTTGGTGAAGCAGACACTGAACGGATTGCGGTCGTACGGGGCGTACGGCCGCACCTCCTGCCAGCCCTCCCGCGCGTAGAGCGCCCGCGCCTCCGGCTGGAGCGCGCCCGTCTGCAGCCACAGCCGGTCGACGCCGAGGGTCAGCGCGGTCGACTCCACCGCCGCGAGGGCCGCTCGCGCCAGACCCCGGCCGCGGTGGTCGGCGCGCACGAACACCCGCTTCACCTCGTGCCGGTCGGGCAGCCTGCGCAGCGAGGCGGTCGCCACCGGCAGGTCGTCGGCGTAGGCGACCCACGTGACGACGATCTCCTCGGCCGCGGGCTGCGGGGCACGTACGCGCCGGTGCTCGACCGGCGCGTAGCGCGGGGCCAGTTCGGCGGAAATCTGCTCCCGCAGCCGGGCCGGGGCCGGGGCGTCCCACTCCTCGGTCACCCATCGGACGGACGGCCCCGACCGAGTGACGCACCCCTCTTCGCCGGCATCTTCCCTGACGTCTTCCTTGATCATGCGCACATGCTCACACCGGCGAGGAAGGCCGGATGGCGGCCGAGACGCCGGACGTACCGGTCCAGGTGGAGGTACGCGGACAGGGCGCCGTCGGCCGCGGCGAGATATGTGAGCGCCACCCACAGATCCACGTCCGCGGCCGTGATCGCATCCCCCAGCACATAGGGGCCGGCGGCCAGTTGACGGTCGAGCAGGGTCAGTGTCGCCGCCCGGGCAGGGGGCGGGGAGTCCGGTGTGACGTCCCGGGCGAGGAGTTCACGCAGGGCGTCGATCTCCGCGGCGAGGGCCGGCGGCCGCAGCGCGGGCAGGCCGGGCCCCTCGTCGTCCCGGAGGTCGGCGAGGTCGGCGAGGTCGCGCAGGATGTCGGGCGTGTGGTTGCTGACGACACGGCCGCTCCACCGGTCGCACAGCGCGGGCGCGGTGAGCGGGCCGTCGTAGTGGTGCCAGGTCGCCTCGTAGGCCCGGCGCAGCGAGGCGAAGGCGTCGGGCGTCTCGGCGGGCCGGGTCAGCACGGTGGTGGCCGTCGAGTTCTCAAGTCCCAGCAGGGCGAGGGTGATCGAGACGCGCAGCGAACGCTGACAGCCTTCGGACAGATACAGCTGATAGCGGTGCGGCGCCGGGTAGAAGCCGCCGGCGAGGCCGACACCTATACGGCCGCGGAAGCGGTGCGGACGTGCGGTCGCGCTCGGTGCGACCGTGCCGCAGGCGGGTGCGCCGGTGACGGCCTTACGGGCGGCCGTGGCGAAGGTACCTGTGCTCGAACCGCGGGAAACTGTCTCGGGCATGGCTCTCCAGAGGGAATCGCGGAAGCCCTGGCCGCCTTGTGGGCACCAGTGGCGAAACGGAGTGACTGCGCTGTGTCGTGCACGTCCGGCAGGATCCACGGGTCCGGCAGGTCCGGATCGGGCGGACCTGGGGAACCGGGTGGACCGGTGGCGGACTAGTAAGCGCTGGAGACGCGCAACAGATCGATGTGCAGTCGCCTCGTCAAGCCGTTCCTCGGCAATTCCCACCCGTCCCGGTCGGGGCTCGCACGAGGCGAGACCACGCTTGTCCCGCCGCACCGGCGGAACCCGGTCGTCACCCGGGGCACCCCGTCGCGGTGGAAGGGTTGCCTGTCAGCGGGCCGGGGCCGATGACCGCACGGACGGGGGACCCGTCCGACGGGCGCTGACAATCGTGACCGTCCCCGCAAGTGTCGGTGCGGTGAGTGACGTCGTCAAGATGCCGAGACGACGTCTCAGTACGTGGGCAGTGGCCCGTGTGCGGGTTCGGTGGGGGCCGGCCGCGCAGTTCCCCGCGCCCCTAGGGGGCGAGGGCGAAGCCCCGCCTTCAGG